>CAUZBA010000005.1:0-26542 GCA_963577635.1 Phycisphaerae bacterium | reverse complement strand
ATGACCTCCTTGTGATGTTGGTTGTCCGCAACTCCATCATCACAGGAAGTCTTGTAAAGCGCAAACGAATATAAGGCGCGCTGTGGCGCAGAGTTATAGGCTAAGTTCACGGCGTTCACTCCCGACCCCTTTTCCCTTCCGGAGCTTCAAGTACTCTGGTTGACTTGGTCGAAGGAAGGTCTATAGTGTGGCCGCCATGAGCATCGAGACGATACAGTGCAGCCGGATCATCGTGATTACCTTACCCCAGCACCGGTAGGGCCTCTGATCGTTTGACGGATTCCAAAGCCCTGCCGGCCGGCAGGGCTTTTTGTTTGTGGACGGATGTTTCGCCGCCGGTTTGCAGCCGTCGTTCGATTTCGCAGTCATGAACCCAAGAACGCAGCCATGAGCCCGCAAACCGAAAAGAAATCGTACAAGTCGACGCTCAACCTGCCCAAGACGCGCCTGGCGATGAAGGCGAACCTGGTGCAGAACGAACCGGCGTCGATCAAACGATGGGATGAGCAGAATCTGTACGAACAGCTTCGCCGTCGTCACCACCCGAAGGGGCGCTATGCCTTTCACGACGGACCGCCCTACGCCAACGGTCCAATCCATCTCGGTCACCTGCTCAACAAAGTGCTCAAGGATCTGGTGGTGCGCAGCAAGACGATGGCCGGGTACGACTGCCCGTACATTCCCGGTTGGGACTGCCACGGTCTGCCGATCGAGCACAAGGTGCTTCAGAAGCTGGGGTCCCGGGCCGCGGGTCTCGAGGCGATGCAGATCCGCAAGCGCTGCCATGACGACGCCGAGAAGTACATCAAGATCCAGAGCCGGCAGATGCAGAGGCTGATGACCCTGGCCGATTACGGCAACCCCTACCTCACCATGGACAGCGCGTACGAAGCGTCCGTCCTGGAAGTGTTCGCCGAACTGGTGGGCCAGGGGCTGGTCTACCGCGACCTCAAGCCCGTGCACTGGTCGATCGAAAATCGCACGGCGCTGGCCGAGGCCGAGTTGGAGTACGACGACCGCGAAGATACCAGCGTGATGGTACGGTTCGACGTCGAGGATGCCGCCAGGCTGCCGGCGTCATTGAACAGTCCGGGGAGCGGCGACGTTGCCCTGATGATCTGGACCACGACGCCATGGACGCTTCCGGCAAACATGGCGGTGGCCGTGGCGGCGAAATCGCGGTACGTCCTGTACCGATTCGAATCGGACGGTCAGACTCGTTGTGCCGTGCTCGCCGAGGCGCTTGGGCCAACGGTGCTTCGCGATGGCGGCGCGACGGCGATCGAAACGCTCGGCTCCTGCACGGGCGCCGAGTTGGCCGCAAGCGGCGCCGTTTATCGTCACCCGTTCATCGACCGCGTGGGGATCGTCGTCACGGCGCCTTACGTGACGCTCGACGACGGCACGGGACTGGTTCATACCGCGCCCGGTCACGGGACGGACGATTACCACACCGGCCGGGCGCACGACCTGGATATCTATTGCCCGGTTCGCCCGGACGGCACGTTCGACGATACCGTGTCGCAGTGGCTGCGGGGCCGATCGATCTGGGAGGCCAACCCGGCGATCGTCGATCGCTTGCGCCAGTCGGACCATCTTTTTCGTGACCAGCAGATCGTACACAGCTATCCGCACGACTGGCGCGGCAAGTCGCCGGTGATCTTCCGGGCCACCGAACAGTGGTTCTTAAGTGTGGATCGGCCAGGGGACCGTGGTGACGAATCGCTGGTGGCGTCGGCGCTACGCGTCACGGAGAAGGACATCGCGTTTGTTCCCAAGTGGGGGCGCAATCGCATGCGCGGCATGCTCGAATCGCGGCCCGACTGGTGCATGTCGCGCCAGCGTGCCTGGGGTCTGCCCATCCCCGCGTTCTTCAACGAGTCGAATGAGCCGCTGCTCACGGCGGCGTCGGTGCGTGCCGTGGCCCGGAAGGTCGGCGAACACGGCTCGAACTACTGGTTCACCGCGGAACCCGCGGATCTTCTTGCGGACTACGATCTGGCATCCGATCCGGATGCGCCGTCCTGGACGGCGGGTTCCGTCCTGACCAAATCGTCCGACATCTTCGACGTCTGGTTCGAATCCGGATCGTCGTGGAGTGCGGCGCTGCGGCGAATGCAGGGCGATTTCCCCGCGGATCTCTACCTGGAAGGCTCCGACCAGCACCGGGGCTGGTTCCAGCATTCACTGTTGCCCGCACTGGGCGCGGAGGCGGTGCCGCCGTTCAAGGCGGTGCTCACCCACGGCTTTATCGTCGATAAGGACGGCCGCAAGATGTCCAAGAGCCTGGGCAACACTCTGGAGGTGGAAGACCTTCTCAAGGAGTTCGGCGCAGACATCTGCCGCTGGTGGGTCAGTTCCCTGAATACCGACAACGACATCAAGGTGGATCACGAGTTTTTCAAGTTGGCCGGTGAAGAATATCGCAAGGTCCGCAACACGATCCGGTACCTTCTGAGCAACCTGGCCGATTTCGACGCGTCGTCGCATCGGGTCGACTTTACCGAATCCGACGCCACGAGCATTGACGCCTGGGCCCTTGGCGAGCTTGCGGATCTGCTGACGCAGACCTGCGCCGCCTACGAATCGTTTCGATTCCGGCGCGTGCACGAAGCGCTGTTTGAATTCTGCAATCAGACGATGTCGGCGGTTTATCTCAGCGCCGTCAAGGACCGGCTCTACTGTGATCCGGAGGACGGCCCACGGCGAAGACGCACGCAGACCGCGATGTGGGACATCGCCGACACCCTCATCCGTCTGATCGCGCCGATCCTTCCCCACACCGCCGACGAGTCGTGGCAGGCTCTGCACGGCGACGGCGCCACAACAGTCCATGTGGAAATATGGCCGCAGCCGCAGGGCGTGTCGCGCAGCGACGACTGGCCGGACGTCATGGCCCGTCGGGAGAAATGGATGAAAACGATCGAAGCCGCGCGCCAGAAAATGGGCATCGACAACCCCCTCGACCTGGCGCTGAACATCCCGGTCGGCGGCACGCCGCTGTCCGCGTTCGACCCCGTCGATCTGGCCGACCTGTGCGGAATCAGCCGTGTCGAGTTCGTCCCCGATCAGGGCGACGAGCCCCGGGTCGTCGACCTGCGGCGCGAACCGCGCTGCGAGCGGTCCTGGAAACGCGACGGGACGGTGCGGCTGCGCGGCGACGGGGGGATGTTGAGTGGTCGGGATGCGTTAGCGCTGGGAGTGGCGTAAGAGTCGCAAGTCTGCGGCAGGAGAGGAAGAGAGCAGAATAGCGGAGAAGCAAGAGAGCAAGAAATCGGAAATGGCGCACATTTAGTCTCCGCTCCTCTGCTTTCCTTATTTCCTGATCTTCCGCCTTTCTGCTCTTTCAACTGACTTTCGCCCTGAGCGACACAGTCGCTCTAAATAGGCCGTGCCAAACTGCCGATAAGTTCGGGCGGCGGTGCCAATAGGACCCCCTCCCATGGCGATCGAAATCAGTGAGCTGCGTTCCGACGACTACGACGCGCTGGCCGAACTGTGGCAGTCGCTCGAGGATGCAGGCCCGATACCCTTCGAATCCGCTTCTTCTCTCACCCGGTTTCTTCAGGAACATCGCGGCCTGAGCATTGCGGCCCGTGAGGACGGCGGCATTGTGGCGGCGGTGCTGTGTCATCGCGAGGGCGATTCCGGATGCACGATCACGCTGGTGGTTCACCCGACGCATCGCGACAAGGATCTTTCCAGGCAGGTGTTCGACAAGGCCCTGAAGAAGCTCGCGACGTGCAGCATCCACCGTTTTCGAGTCTGTCTGCCCCAGGAGGATGATCACGGCTTCTGGGATACGGTCAAATGGACGACGACCGCCGTCGCGAGCGATGAGCAAGCGACGGAATCCAGCAACAGAAGAAAGACTGACGACGACCCCACCATGGCCGCCTGAGGCGCGCCTCCTAGCCCGAATTTCTCATCAGTTTCGCCGCTCGGTGGTGTAACGACCGGCGGTGTTGAGACTTGCGGTGGGGCCTTTGATGCTCGGCCGGTGACATTGCGCGCACCAGCACGGCTGGTTCGCTCGCTGGCTTGGATGCACACGCGATCCTCCGCAGGCGTAGCTGAATACTACGTCGAGGACGGATCGGACAGAGGACGAAGCCAGCGAGCGAAGCCGCCCGCTGGGTGGTGAAACTGGTGAGAAATGCGGGCTAGCGCCGCGATCACGACACACGCCTGACAACCATCGCCCCCCGGCGACGGAATGATGACCCGACGCGACAACTACTGCGACGGGCGATGTTGACTCGTTGCGACATGACCCTCAAGGCAATCTACAGGCGCGCCGATAAAGGCGCTGACAATGTCTTCTAAAAGCAACACCAATGGGGCGCCGCGCGTCCTGATCGTGGATGATGATCCGATCGTGGCGGACAGCATCAGCGAGTTCCTCAGCCGCGAAGGGTACGTCACGGCGACGGCGGGTGACGGCAACGAAGCGGTTCTGATGCTCGATGCCCAGTCCGGTCACGCATCGGCCGAGCGGCCGGTCGAATCGGCCGTGGCCGCGTCGAACGGGTCGGCTCGCTTCGGCCTGATCATCGCCGACATGAACATGCCGAGGTGCGGCGGTCTGGAGTTGCTCCGCGTGGTCCGCAAGAAGCATCCGTCGGTGGCGGTCATCATCATCACCGGGTATGGCAAGATCGAATCGGCCGTGGAAACCGTCAAGCTGGGCGCCGTGGACTACCTGACAAAACCCGTTGTGGACGACGAGCTTCGAATCTCGGTGGGCAAGGCCATCCAGCAACACGCACTGCTGGCCGAGAACCAGACGTTGCGTCACCAGCTCAGTGAGCGATTCGGTCTGGGCAACATGGTCGGCACCGACTACCGCATGCAGAAGATGTACGAGATGATCGAGGCCGTCGCGCCCAGCAAGACCACCGTGGTGATCAACGGTGAGAGCGGCACGGGCAAGACGGTGGCGGCGCGGGCGGTGCACACGCTCAGCACGCGGACCGTCGGACCGTTCGTCACGTTCAGCTGCGGCTCGATTCCCGAAACGCTCCTCGAAAGCGAGCTGTTTGGTCACGTGAAGGGTGCGTTTACCGGTGCCGTGGCCGACAAGACCGGTCGGATCCTCGCCGCAAACGGCGGCACCCTCTTCATCGACGAAATCAACAGCGCCACGCCGACGCTTCAATTGAAGCTGCTTCGTGTTCTTCAGGAGAAACAATTCGAGCCCGTGGGCTCGACGGATACGGTGACGGTCGATGTGCGGTTCGTTCTGGCGACGAACCAATCGCTCAAGGAACTGGTCGAAGCGGGCATTTTCCGTGAAGACCTCTATTACCGGATCAACGTGGTCAACATCAATCTGCCGCCCCTGCGCGACCGCGTGGGTGACATCCCGATGCTGGCCGACCACTTCCTGGGCAGATATTGTAAGGAGGCGAGCAAGACGATCACGGGGTTCACCGATGAGGCCCAGGCCGCGCTGCGTCGGTACCCGTGGCCCGGCAACGTGCGCGAGCTGGAGAACGCCATCGAGCGATCGGTCGTGCTCAGCCGTCGTCCGGTGATCGACCTGCCGGACTTGCCCGACACCGTGCAGAACGCTAACGGTTCAGCCGGCAAGGCCACCGGAGCCACGGCAGGCACCGTCTCGTGCAATCCTTCGATTCAAGACGGATGGACCCCCATGCCCCTGGTCGAGGCGATGCGCGACCCCGAACGACAGATCCTGCGTGCCGCCCTGGAAGCAAACGACTGGAACCGACAGGTCACGGCCCGCCAACTCGGCATCAACCGCACGACGCTGTACAAGAAAATCAAGCAATTCGGCCTGGATCAGCCGGGGTGATGCGGCGAATTCTTGTCATCCAACTGACACTCTCCTGGTTCGCAGGTGCATTTCGGTACCAGTTGCCGCGAACCATGCGACGATGTAGTAGACCAGTACCTTTTGCGTACCAACCATGGCCGTGGTGTGTGGCTGCATGGCTTGCAGAATGTGCACCGAGGCAAGTGCTGCGAGAAGGATGGTGAGGACAAACCGCCAGTAGGCTCTTCGCCCAGACAGAAGAGCTGCAACGCTGTAAAGACCGAGGGCCGGAACAAGCGCCACGAGCCAGATCGACACTGCGACCGTGTGTCCCACCGGCAGCGTATCGACAGGCGTCAGACCGACGCCGACGATACCCAGTGCAGACAGCACACCAAGAACGGTAGACGCCCTGAGCAATTTCATCGAGCCTGGAGCCAGCATGTTCCAGCAGAGAAAGCAGGGGATTTGCGACAGGCCGAGCAGACCTATGGATACATTGAAGGGGATCGATGCAACCGGGTTGCCGTGGCCCGACCATGACGCCGTCCTGCCGAGATCACTGAAGTAGTTCTGCCAAAAGCTGTATCCGTCGGACTGGTGTTCCCACATCGTCCCACCAGCGTAATACGCATGGCCAGCGCCGTAATGAATGGAAACTGTAGATGACCAAGGATGGTCACCCAGGGGAAGAGATGTCGAAAGGTCATCGGTCACACGCTTATCTTGAAGAATCGCGGCTATTGTCCGCCAACGATTCTCTGTCTGTGACCTCTGTGGCGCTCCCCCTTCCGCCTCTTCCGCATCAGCCATCCGCGGCGAGGAAGTCGCGCGCGATTTTCCAGACGTCGCCGGCGCCCATGGTGACGAGCAGGTCGCCGTCGCGGACGATCAGTTCGAGCTGTTCGACGATCGCGCCGAACGGGTAGAGGTGCATCGCTTGAACACCCTGCTTACGCAGGCGGTCGACGAGATCGGCGGCGCGCACGGAGTGACGCTCTTGCTCGCTGTCGCGGACGAAGTAGATGTGCGGCACGATGACGATGTCGGCGACCGAGAAGCTCACGGCGAACTGTTCCATGAGAAATCTCGTTCGGCTGTGCTGATGCGGCTGGAACACGCAGATCAGCCGATCCGGGTCGAAGTGGCGCCGCAGGGCACGAAGGGTGGCGTCTATTTCGGTCGGGTGGTGGCCGTAGTCGTCGATGACCGTGACGGCCGGATCGCCGGGCTCGACCGCGTCTTCATCGCCCACCCTGCGCACGCCAACGGTCTGCATGCGGCGGTCAAGGCCCTGGAATGAACTGATCGCCGACTCCACGTCGGCCCACGATGCACCCAGGCGGTGCGCCATGACGGCGGCAACGGCCGCGTCGTAGGCCATGTGCTCACCCGGCATCGGGTTGATCCACCTGGCAACGCGTTGGCCGCGGTGATGCAGACACACTTCGAACGTCGTGGCGCGAACGTCGAATTCGGCCGGATCGGCGTCCGTGCATGCGACGACTTCGACACGCCATTGCGCCTGCGGGTCGAATCCGATCGTTTCGACTACGCAGGGCAGCTCGTCGCTGATCGCGACCCTGTGGGGCAACTCGTGCTGGATGAGCAGCGTCCCATGGGACGGCAAACTGCGGGCAAAGACAGCGAAACTTTCGACGATCTCGTCCAGGTTCCTGTAGACATCGAGGTGGTCCTCCTCGACGTTGAGGATCACCGCGTGTGTCGGATGCAAGTTGTGAAAGGATCGGTCGAATTCGCACGCCTCGGCAATGAGCGGCCGGTCGGCGCCGCCGACGCGGCATCCGCCGCCGATCTGGCGGCAGGTTGCCCCGACAATAAACGTAGGGTCGAGACCGGCCTCGATCAGAACGTGGCTCAGAAGACTGGTCGTCGTCGACTTGCCGTGAGTGCCGGCGACGGCGACTCCGTTGCGACCAATCATCAGGCGGCCGAGCAGTTGGGAATACTTAAGCACCTCGATGCCGCGGCGTTGCGCCTCGCACACCTGTGGATGATCCGGACCGATCGCGGCGGAAATCACCATCATGTCGCAGTGCGACGGCACCTCGCCGGCCGTCTGGCTCAGCGTGACCTCGATGCCGTCCACGCGAAGATCGTCGATGATGTCGCTGCCGGCCATGTCCGTGCCGCTGCATGCGGCGCCGGCTTCCCGGACGATTCGCGCCAGGCCTGACATGCCGCAACCGCCGATGCCGACGAAATGCAGCCGCGCCCCGGCAAGGTCGATCGGCTTGCCATCGTGGCCATCGGTGTCCCGGCGGTCTTGCGGCACGGCGGAGGTCGGCATCGTCGTGGATATCATAGAGTCCCTGCCAGAATGGGATCGTGGGCTCGAGGGCGAGCGAGGACAAGCCTGACAAGGAGGCCGAAGCAGGCGGCCCTCCTATGGGCCTCCGATGCAGGCCGACGAAGCCAGGCGCCGCCGCAGCCGGCCGAAGCCAGATACCATTCTGGCAGGGGCTCTAATACGCTGGTGGCCGTGAAGATTCTTCTGGCCACCTCCAACCCGCACAAATCTGGTGAGATCACCGATGTGTTCGCCGCGCTGCGGTCGCAGGCGGCGACCGATGACGGTGCCTGCCGCCGCGGCGCTGTGGCCGAGGACCTCGAGCTGATCAACCTGCGCGATCTGGAGGAAACGATTCCGGAACCGATCGAGGATGGCGATACGTTCGAGGCCAATGCCGAGTTGAAAGCCGCGTACTACGCGCGCCGCAGCGGTCACCTGTGCCTGGCGGATGACAGCGGACTGGTCGTGGACGCGCTGGACGGCAAGCCCGGCGTCCTCAGCGCCCGTTACGCGAGCGTCACAGGTGCGCGGAGTGTCGTGGACGAGGCCAACAACGCGCTGCTGCTGAAGAATCTCGGCGACCTTCCCGCGGAGCAACGCACGGCCCGATTCGTCTGTGCCATGGTGGTGTGTGGCCCGGGGCGTGCGTCGGAAGACGATCGGAAACCCAGTGTGCCACGAGAAGTCGTCCTCCTTGCCCGCGCCATCGGCACGCTTGAAGGTCGCATCCTGGGCCCCGGCGACGACGGTTTCGGCATCGACAATCCCCGGGGCCGCGGCGCCAACGGCTTCGGTTACGATCCGCTGTTCGTGCTGCCCGGATCGGGCACGACCACGGCCGAACTCTCGGCCGGGCAGAAGAATCGCATCAGCCATCGTGGCCATGCCGCACGTCGGATGTGGCAGAGGATTCAGGAAGCGATCGGCGACCCGTGATGGGCTCGGTCACTCACGCACCGGATCGTGCGAGAACTCGATTCCGTTGCGCTCCAGCAGCGTGCCCATGGCCTGGTAGAGCTGGGCGATGGCGATCTGGTAGGTCGTCAGGCTCTGGATCTCGCTGATTTCGGTGTTCGCCAGCGTCTGAAGGCTGCGTAGTCGTCGGTCGATGAAGTCGGGCGTCTGGGACTCGCCGGCCTTTTCACGCTCGTCCAGGGCGCGCAGGTTGTCGGCCGCGGCCAGACGCGATCCGCGTTCGGCATTGATGAGCTTGAACGCATCGATCACGATGCGAAGCGCGATCTTGACGTCGAGCACGACCTGTTGGGCAATGTTCTGGTACACAAGGACGCTTTGCGTGCGCTCAAGCTGTCGCTGGCGGAAGAGGCCCCGCGGTCCGCGGTTACCGATCGGCACCTCGAACTGAAGGCTCAGCAGATAGTCGATGAAGTCGCCCTCGTCGGCTAAGTCCTGCGCGGCGCCGACGTTCGTGCCGAACCCGCTGTAAATCATCGTCGCGGACACATCGAGCTGCGGCAGCAGAGCATTGTCGGCGACGCGCTGTCGTATCGACGCATCATTGATGTTCAGTAGTGCCCGCTTGATTTCGGGGCGGCGTTGCAGCGCCGTGGTGATCGCGTCGAGAAGGTTGTATTTGATTGGCAGATCGGTCGGTGTCTCGATCGGAACAAGCAGCGTCTCATCGGCCACGTTCAAATCGGGTGAATTGATCTGACGTTTCAGCTCGTCCGAGCGGCGGCGCACCTGGTTTTCGGCACGAATGACGTCCGCCCGCACCGACTGAACCACGCTGTTGGCCTGGGTGAACTCGACGGGCGTTGCGTCAATGATCAGGCGGTTTTCGATCTTGTCCCGCTCGATGATCGTGCGCTCTAAGAGCCGCTGCTGGAATAGAAGGGAGTAGCGCGCCAGGACCAGATTCCAGTAGGCCAACTCGGTCGCGGAGAGCACCCGCAGCAGCTCGGTGCGAAATGCCTCCAGATCGGCGACCTTTGCATTCTGGCTCAGGAGAATCTGGGCCCGATTCACGTCCTCGCCGAAGCCGCGCAGCAGCGGCTGGGTCAGGCTCAGCAGAATGTTGGCGTTGTAGTGCGTGTTCACCACGAAGAAGGAGGGATTGCGGTTGCTCCGTTCCATCAGCGTCGAGAGGGTGACCTGGCCGCCGGTCGTCAGGGGTTTGCGGATCCCGGTGGTGAACGTGCGCTCATCCTGCTGCACCGTGCCGAAGTTCCCAAGTCCGAAGCTGGTCGGCGGCAAGGGTGTATCCAGCTTCTGAAAGTCGAAGTCCGCAAAATAAATCGCGTCAAACGCGGCTTCGGCTTGAGTGATCTCCGCCACCCGGATTGCCGGCTGGATTTGCGCGATCTGCACGTCCAGATTGTTGCGGGCCGCCATCTGCACGGCCTCGCGCAGCGACAGTTTCATGGTCTTGACCGAGGTGCCCCCCATCAGATCGCTGCCGAGATCGAGTTCCTTGTTTTCGTATGCCATGGGGCCGCCGATCCGATCGAGCTCGGCGCGGCGATCGGGCGTCAGCTTCATTTCAACTTCGGACGGCCTTCGCTCCACCTCGACCATCGGGCTGCTGGCGGCAGCATCCCGGTACGTCCGCTGCGACGCCTTTACTTGATCGCCCAGCGTTTGCTCCAGCGTCCGGTCGAGCGGACTGATGCAGCCGGTGGCCAGAATCGCCAGCCCCGGTGCGATGAGGTAAAGATGTAACCCCTTGATCATGCCGTAGATGATACGGAAGTTCGTAGAAATCATCAAAGCATCGATCGGCGTAGACGCCGCGTTTCGAGGCCAACAGTTCCAACCACGAGGAAGGTCCGATACGTTATAAAGTGTCGGATTGCGATGTTGTTCTGTGTGGTGTCGGTGACACGGGGCGGCTACAATTCGTCGAATCAATGCCGCGACCTCCCTGAGGGTTCGTGGCGATTGAAATGAGTTGGATTCATCAAGGCGCGAAAATGCGGCGCCGATGGGAAGCGGCCATGCCCAGACCCATGACCATGACGGAGAAGATCCTCGCGGCGCACTCGGGCCGCCGCGAGGTTAAGCCGGGTGACAATGTCTGGGTCGACGTCGATGTTCTGATGACCCATGACGTGTGCGGCCCGGGCACCATCGGCATCTTCAAGGAACAGTTCGGCCGCCCCGACAAGCCGGCGCGGGTCTGGGATCCGGACCGCGTCGTCATCATCCCTGACCACTACATTTTTACGGCCGATCAGAAGTGCCACCGCAACGTTCAGATCCTGCGCGATTTCGTCAAGGAACAGGGCCTCAAGTATTACTACGATCCCGATTTCATTCGCGGCGAGGGAATGCCGAACCCCTACAAAGACCCGACGCGGACGACCTACAAAGGCGTATGCCACAAGGCGTTGCCCGAGGAAGGTCACATCCGTCCCGGTGAGATTCTGCTCGGCACCGACAGTCACACCTGCACGACCGGTGCCTTCGGCCAGTTCGCCACCGGCGTGGGGAACACCGACGCCGCCTTTACTCTGGGAACGGGCAAGACCTGGCTCAAGGTGCCGCAGACCATAAAGTTCGTCTTTCACGGTCGGATTCCTCCCTACCTGACCGCGAAGGACCTGATCCTGGCCGTCATCGGCGAGATCACCGTCAGCGGGGGCACTTACCGTTCGATGTATTTCACCGGCGACGGCGTGCGGTCGCTGTCCCTCGAGGACCGCATGACGCTGACCAACATGGTCATCGAGGCCGGCGGCAAGAACGGCGTCTGCGATGTGGACGAGAAGACACTCTCCTATGTCAAGCACCGATCAAACGTTCCTCAGTGGACGGTTCATGAAGAGGACTCCGATGCCGAATATGTCAGCGTCCACGAGTGGGATCTGAACACGCTGGAACCGCTGATCGCAAAGCCGCACAGTCCGGACAACACGGACACGGCCCACAACTGCCGCAACGTGAAGCTCGATCGCGCCTACGTGGGCAGTTGCACCGGCGGCAAGATTACCGACATGATCTTTGTCGCGTCGATCCTGAACGGCAAACAGGTCAAGCTGCCAACCTTCGTCGTGCCGGGATCGACCGAGGTGCACGCCGACATGCTGCGCCTGAATGTTCACGGTAATCCGAAGCAGGCCGGCGAGAAATCGATCTACGAGATACTCGAAGATGCCGGCTGCCGCCTTGCCGCCTCGAGCTGCGCCGCTTGCCTGGGCGGCCCGAAGGACACCTTCGGACGGCTCAACGAGCCGATCAACTGCATCAGCACGACCAATCGCAACTTTCCCGGGCGCATGGGCCACAAGGAAGCCGGCGTCTACCTCGCGTCACCTCTGACCGTCGCGGCCAGCGCACTGACGGGCGAGGTCACGGATCCGCGAGACTTCGTCAGTGAACCGATCGCGACGGGAAGCGCTGGCGTTGTCTAGCGAAGGTACTGAGGGGGGAGGGGAGTTGACAGGATCAACAGGATGGATCCGGCAGATCTACAGGATTGGATCTCGTGTTGATTCACGATAGGCGCGCCTGAGAGCATTCGGTGATTATTCCAATCTGATCCTGGAAAATCTGTACGCCACCGTTCCATGAGGAGCCCATTTTGGGATTTGACAGGATTAACAGGATAGACAGGATGTTGGGATTGTGTCTTTCAGATCGACGCCCGTCGGTAGACAACCCCACACCCAATCCGATCCTGTAAATCCTGTAAATCCTGTCAAGAAAAAGTTGTGCGCCTACGCGCCAGCAACATCAACAGCGCACCACCGATCGGATCCTGTAGATCTCCGTAGAGATCCTGTGAATCCTGTCAAAAAGTTCGGCTGCCTGCGGATATTCTCAGAAATCCCTGTACTCGGCCCGCGACGGACTGAACACCTCCACGAACACGCTCGACTCCAGGGCTTCGCCGCCGTGCGGGACGTTCGGGTCGATGACGTATGAGTCCCCGGCCTTGGCTTCGAACCCGTCGGCATCGGTCGCGCCGATGAAGCGCACGTGACCGCTGATGACGTAGCCGATCTGGCTGGGCGGGTGATCGTGCAACGGGATCTTGGCGCCTTTTTCCAATTCAAACAGGCAGAGCATGACGTCGTCGTTGTAGGCCAGTGTCCGGCGCTTGATGCCGGGCAGCATGTTGACGCCGTCGGTCGTACTGATGCTTCTTGATGATCCCATGGTAAACACTCCGGTGGGTGACAAGTTCTCTATCGCAAACCATAACCGGCGTGATCCGCCTGCTCAAGCTGAATCTCGTATGATGCGATATGGGCGGTGGCGGACGCGCTGGCCAGAGCGGCGGCGGCGGCCCGAATGAAATGGCGGCGAGTGAGCTTCATTGTGCGATCATCCCAGTGTGTGGCCGCTTGCCGCATTGTCGGTAGGCATGCGGGCGGTATTGTATGTGCGGATGGACAAGGATCTCTCATCCGGGATCGATCGCACGACTGATGGATAAGCAGATCAACGATTTCCTCGATGGCGAAACCTTCGCGGTGGTCGGCGCGTCGCGCGATCGATCCAAATATGGGAACAAGGTACTGCGTGTGTACGTTCAGAACGGCAGAAAGGTTCACCCGGTCAATCTCCATGCCGACGAAGTGGAAGGCCGCAAGTCATACCCGGACCTGGCCTCCCTGCCGGAGCCGGTGCACGGCATCAGCGTGGTGACGCCGCCGAACGTCACCGAGCAGGTCGTGGAGCAGGCGGCGACGCTGGGCATCAGGCACATCTGGATGCAACCGGGTGCGGAAAGCGCCGCGGCGGTCGAGAGCGCCGCGGGCCATGGCATGAATGTGATCGCCGGCGGCCCATGCATCCTGGTCGTTCAGGGTTATCACGAGTAACATCATGGATGTTCAGCCGGTGAGAACACCGGAATCCTTCAACTTTGTTGCAGAGGAGGCGCATCATGGACCGTGTATGTCACTTTGATATTCCCTTTTCGGATAAGACGCGGGCCGGAAAGTTCTACACGGATGTTTTCGGCTGGCAGATCAACGATGTGCCGGGAATGCCGTACTCGTTCGTCATCACCACACCGGTTGACGATTAGAACTGTCCTAAGGAAGCCGGCGGCGTCAACGGCGGCATGTACGAGCGCGGTGACCATGGCGTCAACTCGCCGGTCGTCGTGATCGAAGCCGAATCGTGTGAGCAGCGCGCCAAGGACGTCGAGGCCGCGGGCGGGTCGGTCGTCATGGGCACGATGCAGATTGGCGACATGGGCATCTACGCACAGGTCAAAGACACCGAAGACAACACCATCGGCCTCTGGCAGCCGCTGGGTCAGAGCTAAATGGATATGGTGAACCCGCCCATTTCTCGCCGAGATTTTCTCCAGCGGTCGACCGCGATGGTTCTGGCCGGTGGGCTCGGCGGCGCGGGAGGTGTCGCCGCGGCCACGCAACCGCCGTTCCGGGAGTTTCGCCGCGGCGGGATGCTCTATCGGCGCCTGGGTCAGACGGACCTGTTCGTTTCGACCCTGTCGTTCGGATCCCACACGAACCCCGCCTACCGCGTCGCCGCGGAGCGCGGCACGGCGCTTAACGAAGACGGCCAGGCGCTGCGCGACCGACACATTGCCAAAGCGTTCGACCGCGGCGTCAACATGGTCGATGTCTACGAAAACGCAGGGCAGTGGCAGCCGATGGCGCAGACGGTGCGCGGCCGGCGCGACAAAGTGCTCGTGTCGATCTGCCGCCAGTTTTCGCAGTTCGCGGGGCGCCACATTGACGCCGCGGCCGGTCTGTTCGGCCACGTCGATCTGTATCGTATCGCTCTGAACCCGGGCCCGGACATCGACGAGAAAACGTTCGAAGACTGGGACGCCATACGCCGGGCCAAGCGAATGGGCAAGGTGCGCGCCATCGGCGTTTCGTTGCACGACGAACGCAAGATGGTCAGTTGTCTCAAGGAACTTGAAGGGCTCGACTTCATCATGTTCCCGTACAACTTCATCCACGCCCGCGCCGACTACAGCGAGTTTCTGCCCAAGGCCATTGAGCAGGGTGTGGGGCTGATCGCGATCAAGCCGCTTGCGGCGGGCTCGATCGCGAAGCTGGACCCGATGGCCCGGCCCGGATCAACGCCCGAGGATCCGCGCGTCCGCCTCTATAAGCGAGGGAATCGGCCGGTCCATCCTGCCGTCGTGGAGAAACTGACCCGTAGCCTGAACCGTATTCCCGGCGAGTCGCTCTGCCAGGCGGCTCTGCGGTTCGTCTATTCAAAGCCGTTTATCACCAGCGCCATGCCCGGCATGTTCCAGGAGCAGGAACTGGACGACAACTACGACGCGATATCGCGACATCTGGAATTGAGCCACCGCTTGAGTCATACGGAGCTCAATGTGTTGGCCGCGGCACAGGATCTGAGTCGTGCTCGCGGCCCCGGTTGGCTGCCGAGCCATTACCGTTGGCTCGATCGGTGCTGGCGCACCTGACGGGAGCAGAAGGTGTCAGGTACCGATTGTGCGAAGCACCCTGTGGGCGGCGCTGGGAAACCACACCTGACATCCCATTTGTTTTCATTCGGCCTGGCGATTCTGATTGTGTTCGCGAATCTGGTGGCGGCCGAACAGCCTCCACAGGATGAGGCCGCGCCCGCACCGGACTCCGGTCAGAAGGAATTCAAAGAAGCCGGGGTGTGTGTCCGCTGCCACATCGTGTCGGTGCTGGAGTGGGGGATCTCCGGCCATCGCCAGGCAGCCACGACGTGCCAGAGTTGTCACGGCCGCAGCGAGGGCCACGTGGCCAATGAACGCAACGAGATCAAGCCGCAACGCCTTCCTCGCGGCGCCGACATCGCGGGTCAACTCTGTTTGACGTGCCACCAAAGCGGCTGCCCCGAATCGAAACAGTTACAGACGTGCCAGCAGTGCCATCACGTTCACGCACTCGTCCACCCGACTCAGCCTCGCGCCGCCGACAGCGATCACACGAATGACATCCTGCAGCGCTGGGACGGATTCAAGGCGCACATGGCCAGGGGCCGCCAGCACGTCGAAAACCAGCAGTGGACGTCCGCACACGCCGCGTTCCAGTCGGCGCTGAAATTGATTCCCGACGACCGCCGCGCCCGGATGCAGTGGAACATGTGCCGTCGACGGATCGATCCCGCCATGCCGGGGTTCCGAATCGTCGGCGACAAGGTCGAGTCGGCGACCGGCTTGCCCCGTGACGTCGAGGTCGTGGGGTTCGACATCAAGATGGGGATGGTGCCGCCAGGGGAGTTCGACATAGGTTCCAACGCGTTGGCCGATTCGCAGCCGGTGCACACGGTGCGCGTGGAGCCGTTCTATCTCGGCCGGTCCGAAGTGACACAGGCTCAATGGCGGGCCGTGATGGATACGAATCCGGCGGGCCACCAGGGCGAGTCGTTCCCCGAATCCAAGACGCTCCCCGTTGAACGCGTCTCGTGGGACGATTGCATGCAGTTCATCAGCAGGTTGAACGACCGCGTGGCCGGTGGCGGTTTCCGCTTGCCCACCGAGGCGCAGTGGGAGTACGCCTGCCGTTCCGGCGCCAACCAGGCGTTTCGACCGAACGATATTGGTGCATCGTCCTGGTACCGCGCCAATTCGTTGCGGAACGCCGAACCGGAAAGTGAGTTTCTGGAACTCGAAGCGTACGCGCCGCGACCGGTGGGCACGCGGCGTCCGAACCGGTGGGGCTTTCTCGACATGCAGGGCAACGTCGGCGAATGGTGTTCAAGCATGTGGCGGCCGTACGTTTATGACCGCAACGACGGCCGCGAGTCGAACGGGCAAGCGGGTCTGCGCGTCGTCCGCGGAGGCAGTTACGCAGATCCGTCGGCAGGCCTCGACCCGGCGCTGCGCCACGCCGAACGGCCGAATCGGCGACTTCGGTTCAACGGTCTGCGCCTGGCCCGCGGCGTCCCACCACCGGCCCTTCCAAAAAGCATCGATAGATCCAAGTGACGCAACCTCATTCGGCCGCTTCGGATCGGCGCAGCCATTCCTGTTCCAGGGGCTCGAGTGTCCCGGCAAGTTCTTCACGCTTGGACACCAGCTGCCGCACGCGCGACGCGTCGCGGCAGACGTCGCCGACCGCGAGTTGCCGGTCGACGTCGGCAAGCTGCTGTTCCAGATCGATGATCTTCGCTTCGATCTTCGCGGTGGTCAGTTTGCTGAATCGATGCTGCTGAGGTTTCCCGGCGCCTTCGCGGTTCCCGCCCGACTTGCGCGTGGGTTTGGCGACCGCCGGCGCCTGCGTCTTTGGTGATTGGGCCACACCAACTCGTGGCGACGCTCGCTGCGCCTCCAGGAATTCGCTGTACGTGCCGTAGAAATGGCGCACGTTGCCGTGGCCGTCGAATATCAACAGTTGGTCCACAAGGTTGTCCAACAGCATTCGGTCGTGCGTGATGACGACCAGTGTGCCGCCGCCAGTGGCATTTTCACCCCGCCCCTTCAGTGGCGCCGCGTATCGGCGCAATGCTTCTTCCAGTCGCTCGGCGCTGGGGATATCCAGATGGTTGGTGGGCTCATCCAGCACGAGCACGTTGTGGCCGCCGGCAACCAGACCCGCGAGGACGGCTCGGCTGCGCTCCCCGCCGGACATGTCGTGCAACGGCTTATCCTGTTCCGTTCCGCTGAAGAGAAAGGCGCCCGCCAGATCGCGCGCCGGTTGCTCGAGGCCGCCTGCCACCTCGCGGCGCAGGGTGTCGACGACCGTCGCAGACAGGTCGAGATATTCGTGCGTCTGGCGGTAGTGGCCGACGCTGACCTGCGATCCCAGGCGTGTATGGCCGGCGTCGCATTCGGTTTCACCCAGGAGGCATCGGACGAGCGTCGATTTGCCTGATCCGTTCGGCCCGATGATGCCGAGCCGGTGGCCGCGTTTGACCGTGAGCGATAACGTGCGGAACAGCGGCTTGCCCTCGTAGCCCTTGCTGATCGAATCAGCGATGAGCACGAGGTCGCCGGCGCGGTGAGTGACCGTGAAGTGCAGATTCATCGCGTCCAGTTCGATCGGCCTGTCGAGCAGTTCGCTTTCCTTGTAACGCTCGAGTCTCTTCTGCCGGCCCTGTGCCTGTCTGGCTCGTTGTCCGGCCCGGTAGCGGTCGATGAACTCCTGCTCGTGGCGGACTTTGGTCTGTTGCCTGTCGAACGCGCGCTGCTGGGCCTGGTGCCGCTCGCGGCGCAGCGATCGGTACTTCTCGTAATGGCCGGGATACTCAATGAGCTGGCCGCCTTCGAGTTCGTAGATCTTGGTCACCGACCGGTTGAGGAGCCAGCGGTCGTGGCTGATGAGCATCACGGCGCCGCGATAGCTCATGAGATATTCCTCCAGCCACTGTCGCGCGGCGATGTCAAGGTGATTCGTCGGCTCGTCGAGCAGGAGGATATCGGGTTGCGACAGCAACAGCTTCGCGAGCGCCAGACGTCCCTTCTGTCCGCCGGACAGATCGCCGACCTTGACGTCGAAGAAATGATCGGTCAGCCCGACACCGTGAAGCGTCGCGTCGATATGATGGTCGACCGCATACCCACCGGCGGCCTGCATGCGATGTTCCACTTTTTCATAATCTTTGAGCAGTCGATCGAGGGTCCCCCCTTCGGCGTCGGCCATCGCGTGTGTCAGCGCGTCAAGCTTTGCATGCAGCTCGGTCAGTTCGGCGAACGCGAGGCCGGCCTCCTCGCGCAGCGTCAGGTCCGCCGTGAGGTCGACGTCCTGTGACAGGTAGCCGACCCTCACCCCGCGGGCGAGCTGCACCTGGCCGGCATTCGGTTTCAGCGCGTGCGACCCCAGGATGATCTTCATGAGCGTCGACTTGCCTGTGCCGTTGCGACCGACAAGACCGACGTGATCGCCGCTGTTGAGCGTCAGGTTGACGCCGTCGAGGATATGCACCTCTCCGTAGGAGAATCCAAGATTCGCGATCGAGAGTAGCGCCATGAAGTTCTTATTGCCGCGCGAAACAGGTTTGTGACGGCCTTTTACCCGGGACGTTTGCTGTGATATACTAACAAAAACCTATCAACCGGATATCAACCGGCATTGCCTCGTAGGATGGTGCAAATGGCGTCGATATGGATGTCCGAACTGAACCCGCAACAGAGCCAGGCGGTTGGCTACGGGGACGGTCCCCTGCTCGTGATCGCCGGCGCCGGCACCGGAAAGACCAGGACGCTTGCCTGTCGCGTCGCTCACTTGATCGAACGCGGCGTGAGGCCCGATCGAATCCTGCTGCTGACCTTCACCCGTCGGGCCGCGGCCGAGATGCTCCGCCGCGCCGAACATCTCGCGACGCCGAGCACCGGGGGTACGACGGCGGGCGGGAAGGTGTGGGATGGCACGTTTCACGCCATCGCCAACCGTCTGCTGCGCCATTACGGTCAGTCCCTGGGCCTGTCGCCGCAGTTCATGGTCATGGATCAGGCCGACGCCGCCGACTTGATGAACCTGATCCGTGCCGAATTGGGTTCGTCCGAATCGAAGCAGCGATTTCCGCGCAAGGACACGCTGATCTCCATCTACTCGCGCAGTGTCGCCAGCCGTACACCGCTGGGGCTGCTGCTCCAGAAGCACTTCCCATGGTGTCACGACGCGATCGACGGCATCCGCGAGATCTTCGAGGCCTACACTCACCGTAATCAGGTGCAGAACCTCGTCGACTACGACGACATTCTTCTTTACTGAAAAGCGCTGTGCGCGGTCGATGCCGACGTCGACCGGTTTGATCACATTCTCGTTGACGAATACCAGGATACGAACCTTGTGCAGGCCGAGATCCTCCAGGCCATGTGCCGCATACGAAAAAACATCATGGTCGTCGGCGATGATGCGCAGGCGATCTTTTCGTTCCGCGCTGCGACGGTTCATAACATTCTTGACTTTCCGAACCAGTACCCAGGCACGGTTGTCGTCAAGATGGAGAAGAATTACCGTTCGAATCAGCCCATCCTCGACCTCTCGAACGCGGTCATGGACGAAGCCCCGAAACGCTTTACGAAGAACCTGTTCTCGAAGCGCCCCAGCGAGCAGAAGCCCGCCCTGATCACCTGCGTGGATGAGACCGAGCAGTGCGCGGAGGTCTGCGATCGGGTGCTGGAGCAGCTCGAACAGGGCGTTGCCCTGAAGAACCAGGCCATCCTGTTCCGCGCCAGCCACCACAGCGACCATCTCGAGATTGAGTTGTCGCGGCGCAATATCCCGTTCGTGAAATATGGCGGTCTGGAATTCCTGGAGGCCGCACATGTCAAGGACATGATCTGCATCCTTCGAATTCTCGAGAACTCGACGGACCAGCTCAGCTGGTATCGCGTCCTCCTGCTGATCGAGGGTATCGGGCTGGCCACCGCGCGTCGCGTGATGGATGAACTGTTGCAGCAACACGAGATCGATCCATTTGAAATCGGCCTAGCTGGACCAGGCCCCGAGGATCGCGCGCCGGGCTCGTCACCCCTCAAGAGATTGATCCACAGCCCGCCGCCGGTGCCACCCGCGGCGCAGGAGCAGTTTTTCACGTTGAGGTTGGCGGTTGAAGATTGCGTGGGCGCGGACAGCGCGTCGGACGCCCCTCTATCGATCGTGGCCCAGATCGAGCGCATCCGCCGGTTCTACGAGCCGGTCCTCGAACGCCAGTACGACAACGCCGCAGTTCGACAACGCGACCTGAAACAGCTTGAGCAGATCGCCGGCGGCTACACGTCGCGAACACGCTTTCTCGAGGATCTGGCGCTCGATCCACCCTCGTCGACTCAGGATCTGTCAGGGCCGCCGCTGCTCGACGAGGATTATCTGATCCTGAGCACGATCCATTCCGCGAAGGGATGTGAATGGGACGCGGTTTCAATCGTCCATGCCGCAGACGGCATGATTCCCAGCGACATGGCCACCGGCGACCAGGATGAAATCGATGAAGAACGCCGCCTGCTCTATGTCGCGATGACGCGAGCTCGCGATACCCTGAATATCTTCTTTCCATTGCGTTACTACCACCGCGGCAAGGGCCTCACCGATCGGCACACCTATGCCCAGGCGACAAGGTTTATTCCAAAGTCGGCGCTGCATCGCGTGGATCGGATCACATCGCACGGCGCCAGGCAGGACGAAGCCGCCCCGGAAACCGCGCCGGATTCAACCGCGATTCAAGCCGTCCACACCGCGCTGCACGAGCTATGGCGCGAATAGTCAGTCTGGCGTCATTCCTTCTTGCGGCGCATTTCCAGATTGGCCTTTTGCCCCTCCTTGCCGTCCTTGTGCATGATCTACGTGGACACCACGTGGCCGTTGTCCACGAAGTCGGAGCTTGCGTCGTGCATGTGCTGGGCGTCCTTCGACGTGATGTTCGACCCGCCCGCGAACTTGAAGGCCACTTTCGACGCGTCGCCGCCGGGTTGGGCGATCATCTTCGGCTGGTTGCCAAGCACGCAGTAGTGGGTCAGGACCAGTTGGTCACCGTCCATGTGATACACGGTCACCATTTCGTGCGGGCTGCCCATGAAGATCGTTTCAACGACGGCGGTGCCGCCGGCCGTCACGTGGTAGCGGGCCGTCGACTCCTGCTTTTCGCCCTCGCCGTGACTGGACATGGTCGTCCACTCGCCCGCGAGAGACTTGAACTTCTCGAACTTTGCCCTGGCATTGTCCCCGTCGCCATTCATGACCTTCAGGGCAGTGGCGGTCGTGGCGACGGCCGCGATGACGACACCCATCAGAATCAGTTTTCCGATCTTCATGGTTCGTTCCTTTCAGAAATATGACGAGCCGAGCGCAACGGTTCCCACCGGGGAGGCGCCGACCCGGGCAATCTAACTTCAAGGCAGATGCCCATCAAGAGATTTTCTCGAAGTCGTGGGCTGTGATGTGGGAGGTTCTTCAGGCCCCTCGTCTGGCCTCGCGACGGCGATCTGCCTCGCGCAACAACCGTTTGCGAATGCGGAACGACTGCGGCGTGATCTCCACCAGCTCATCGTCCTGGATGTATTCCAGGCAGGCTTCCAGCGACATCTCCCGTGCGGGTCGCACGCGGGCGGCGTCGTCCTTGGACGAGGTGCGGACATTGGTCAGCTTCTTGGTGCGCGTGACGTTCACTTCGATGTCGTTGTCCTTGCAATGCTCGCCGACGATCTGACCTTCGTAAATCTGGTCGCTCGGCTTTACGAAGAAGAATCCCCGGTCGTAGAGGGCGTCCAGAGCGTACGGCGTCACCTGACCGCTTTCCGTAGCGATCATGACGCCGAGATGGCGCTGCGGTATCGATCCGCGCATCAGCGCGTATTCGAGCACGTTGTGGTGCATGACGGCCCGCCCCTGCGTGGCCGTCATCATGCGGCTGCGGAGGCCGATCAGGCCGCGTGACGGGATGGTGAACTCCATGTGCACGTAGCTGTCGGAGCCGGCCTTGACGTCCATGGACACCATTTCCGCGCGGCGATCGCCGATCAGTCCCATCACAGCGCTTTGGCACTCGGCCGGACAGTCGATCACGAGCGTTTCGATCGGCTCGTGGCGCTGGCCGTCGACGTCGTGAAAGATAACCTTGGGCTTGCCTGCACAGAGTTCGAAACCTTCGCGGCGCATGTTTTCCAACAGAATGCCCAGATGCATGATCCCGCGACCTGACAGGCAAAACTCATCGGCCGTGGCCCCGGGCGCGACACGGAGGGCCACATTGCTCTGCAGTTCTTTATCGAGCCTGGCCCTGATCTGGCGGTTCGTCACGAACCGTCCTTCGCGACCGCAGAATGGACCGTCGTTGACGCGCACGTTCAGGGTCATCGTCGGCTCATCGATTTTGACCGGTTTCAGCGCGCGGGCCTGATCGGGGCAGGCGATCGTGTCGCCGATGTTGATCGGGTCAAGTCCGACGACGGCGCAGATGTCGCCGGCATCCGCGACCTCGCAGCGCTGGCGATCCAATCCCTCGAACTGGTAGATGTGCAGCGCGCGTTGTGTCGTGGTGTTCCCGTCTCGGTCGAACACCGTGACGTCCTGGCCTTCCCGGAGGCGACCGTTCACGATGCGTCCGACACCGATGCGACCGGTGTAATCGGAGTACTCCAGTGAAGTCACAAGCATCTGCAGCGGGGCGTCGACATTGTTTGGCGGTTCGGGGACATGATCGATGATCGTTTCGAACAGGACCCGCAGATCTTCCGTGGGGATTTTCGGGTCGGTCGTTGCCCAGCCGTCACGGGCCGACGCATATACGACGGGAAAATCCAGGGCCGCGTCGTCGGCCTGGAGATCGACGAGCAGGTCGAACACCTCGGTCACGACCTCGTGGGGGCGAGCGTCCTCACGGTCGATCTTGTTGACGACGACGATCGGCCGCAGACCGTGCTCAAGGGCCTTCTGAAGCACGAAGCGAGTCTGTGGCATGGGGCCCTCGAACGCGTCCACCAGCAGCAGGGCCCCGTCGGCCATCGTCAGTACCCGCTCTACCTCGCCGCCGAAATCGGCGTGACCGGGCGTGTCGACGATGTTGATCTTGTAGTTCTCGCCGCCCGGCGCCTGGTAGGTGATCGCGCAATTCTTGCTGAGAATCGTGATCCCGCGCTCGCGTTCAAGATCGTTGGAATCCATAATCAGGCCGAGCTGCCCGCCGGCACGCCGGTCCAGCTCTTCACGGCGGAACATGCCCGACTGGTACAACAGCTTGTCCACCAGCGTAGTCTTGCCGTGGTCGACGTGGGCGATGATGGCGACGTTGCGTCGGTGCGGTCGTTTCATGGTGTGGAGCCGGTGCGGGAGGCTGGGCGTGGGAGGCTGGATAGTATAGTCGGCCTGCGTCCGCCGGGTCGGCGCAGTCGCGGTGGGGCTTCCGGGCACAACCGCGTCCAAGAGATGAGGCGGCAGGAATTTAACAGGATCACAGGATGGGAATGGGAGATCTACAGGATCCGATCTGGTGCGGAGAAGATGAGAGCAGAAACGCAGGAACGCGGGGCAGCAAGAAATCCTGTCAATCCTGTTAATCCTGTCTAATCTCCCCCGATGTGTGAGTTACGGAATGATCGCACCGAGCCGATTTTTTCGACAGGATTTACAGGATTAACGGGAGTAGGATCGGAATGATCACCAAATGCCGCAGGCGCGCCCCTCTGAATCAACACAAGATCGCATCCAGTAGATCTCCCGGATCTATCCTGTCGATCCTGTCAACTCCCCAATTCTCCTGCAACCTCCCCCGGCTGTGTGCGGATCCTGTCAACTGCCCTGCTGCTCGGCCGCGGCCTCCGGCTCGGCGCCGGCGAGCAGGCGCCACAGGACCGCGAACGTGTCACGGCCGGCGGTGCCCAGCCGCCCGCTCCATTCCGCGGCGGTGGAGCCGACGGTCGTCGCCAGATCAGAGAATACGCCTCGGGCCACACGACCGGCGACGGCGAATGCATCACGTACCGCCTGCATGCGCGTGGTATCCGTCCAAGCCTCAAAGCAGCGGCACCGGGCCTTGGCCACGTATCCGAGGCGCAGCGTGAACAGTGCATTGGCACCGCCGTCGAGCAGGGGGCCGGCGATGAGGCCCGCGGTGCGTCCCGCCATGTTCTTTATCAGACCTCCCGCGGCGCTGGAGGCCGGCTGCATGTACAGGGCGGCGACGGTGGCGGTCGAAACGTCGCGCAGGATCGTCCATGTGTGGCGCACGCCGGGCCTGCCGAAATAGAGGTTGGCGATCCGGCTGACAAGGTTGGCGTTTCGCCAGAGGACGATGAACGCATCGACCGTGCCATAGGGCGAGACCGCCGTGGTTGCTCCCACGGCAAGCGCCTGTTGGCGGATCACGCGTTCCACTTCCTGATCCAGGGGCACGAGTAGCGGCTCGACTCGTTCGCGCTCGAACGCGGCGATGTCGGCCAGCATCTGAGGCGCGGCGTCGTCCGCGAGCCGCGTGGCCCGACGTTTCAGTTCGTCGCACGCCGCGCTGGCATCGATGACAGCTTGAGTCGAACCGGCAAGCCGAGGGTTTCGCTCCAGGTGCTGTAGGTATTGGGCGAGGTGATCGACTCGCGCGGTGGTGTGCTCGATCGTCAGAGTTTCACCGTCGGCAGGCATGGCCGGCGGCGGCAGCACCACTGGCGTTCGGACATACCTGACGATCGGCGGACCGAGAAGCGCCGCGAGACCAACGGCCAGCAACAGCAGAAAGCCGACACCTAGCCACGGCTGAATCGCGGCCAGCATGGTGTAGACGTGGGCGACCTCCAGCGCCAGGATCACGGCCGCGACCGCGATGATACCGAGGCTCAGGAGCTTCAACGTCTTCAGCGTCTTGCGGAACAGTCTTACCAGGTCGTCGAATGGTGCTTCGAACATGACTGAATCTCCGGGAAGAGCAATGGCGGTCACGATCCGTGCGGCTCTACATCGAATTGAATGAGGGCGACTGCGCTGTCATGAGCATGGGCGCATCGACGGTGAAGCCCGATGGACAGGTCAGGTTACTGCCGAACCGGCGAATACTCCGTGCACAGCAGTCGATAGGGCGATTCGTCCTCCTCTATTTGTGGGAATCGGCCCATGTTGTCCAGGAATCGATTGTCCGTCGCGTCGTCGTTGGTTTTCGACACCTCGCCAACCAGGACGGTCCCGTGGCCCTCTTCGCCGTAGAACTGGTGGTAGAGCTTCGGGGGCAGCGTCACGCTCTGCCCTGGGACGAGTGTCACATTGCCGCGGGCCGCCACGGCACGGACGACGCCGTCGCACGAGACGACGACCTCACGATCGTCCAGACTATTTCCATCGGGCGTGGCCCAGGCCAGATCGACGACAAGATTTCCGCCGCCGCGATTGATGATGTCCTCGACCTTCGTCCAATGGAAGTGCCAGGGCGTTAGTTGAAGCTCGCGGACGATCATGAGCTTTTCCGCGTAGCATTTGCCGTCATTCGGATCGCTGAGACTTCCGTTGCGGAGCGTGAAAAGCAAAAGTCCCAGGCGGTCGAAATCGCCCTGGCTGAAGTCGGTCAGGTCCCAGCCCAGGTGCTTCTCGCGAATCTCATCGGCGTCGCGTCCCGTGGCGCGCCATTGGTCAGGAGTCCAGTGCCCGAAGGGCGGCAACCGAAATCGGTAATCTGCAAAGAACGCTTCGGCGTCTTTGATCAGCGCATTGATCCTGCTGCGTTTCATGGATACCCCGCCCCGTCAGTATCATGTAAGATCGTAGCGATATCAGCAATCGAAGTCCGATCGGCATTCAAGGAGCCGAAATGAACCTTCTTCGATTGAGCACCGTGCCCGCGGTCCTGATTCTTTTCGCCGCCGGTGGCTGCGTGCGAGGCCCATCCGTCGAGGGCGCATACCGTCTGGTCCGCCGCGAACTTCCCGACGGCCGCGTCCAGACGCCGCCGCACGTTGTCGGGCACCACACGTTGTCGCGGGCCACGCTCAGTGCGATATGACTCCACCAATGCCCAGTAGGCATGACGCTTTCCGTTCTTCCTGCAGTAGCAAGGCCGAACGAACATGCCACCATGTTAAAGGAGAAAACAGGCCCCTCGATCTGAAAAAGTCTTCACTACATCGACTATCAAGAAAA
>CAUZBA010000004.1:0-26571 GCA_963577635.1 Phycisphaerae bacterium | reverse complement strand
AGATCTTTGACACGCAATTGGAGGCGAAGGTGCTGATCGAACGCTGGCGACACCACTACAACACGGTCCGTCCGCACAGCTCGCTGGGGTATCGGCCTCCCGCACTCGAGGCGATTCAGACATGTCCGGCAGACTCCGGGGCTACGCCCCTCCGTCTGCCGGCCATGTCTGAGCAGGAGTAAAAACTAACATAGGAACTGGTGTCACTCACGGGGGCAGGTCAACCATTGGGGCAGCATTGCAGCCGCGTAAGCGTAAATCAATCGCAGGATTCTACACAGCGAGTCTCGTCCATTCAAATAATTGCGAGGATGTCCGTGATGAGGGGCGTCTTGTTACGCGGTGAGCGGTGCCGCGCGTAAGCCGCCGGTTTGCAAATGTGTGGCCGAGTTGGAGCTAACACGGTTGATTGCAGTCGTGTAACAAGCCCAACAGTGAGCTGTGTCGACATGTCCGGTTAAACAGGCATATCTTCCTGCGTTGACCATTTTGTCATTGTCACTTATGCGGCTGTGTTCGAGCGAGTAAGCATCCGGATCGCCATCACGGATTTGGGGGAGGAGGACGGGGTCAAAGCCTGAACAGTGAATAGCGAGTCTAGCAGATCATTCCCACCAATCCCCCCATTGTGGGGATTGCCGGAGAATCACCTGCAGCTTCTCGGCGAAGAATCGGTTTCCCTCCTCGGTGTAGTGGCCCGCGGCGCCCACATAGTCGAGCTCGCCGGGTTGAATGAACAGTTTTCTCATTGGCGTTTCGGGGATTTTTCTCAGCTCCTGCACGAGGTCGATCGTGGGAACTCCAGCAGCCTGCAGGTCGCGAAGAATGCTGCTGCGCAAGGGATCCATCATCGTTGGGCGATATTCGGCCGGATCGGGGAGCCAGACGACCACGAGCTGCCGTTTACGGGCTCGGTGTTCTACGGCAAGTTGACCTAGCGCGGCAACGGTGATCTGCACCGCCTCGTCGACGGACAAGAGGCTCGCATCTTTGTCCTTGGACGATTCGCAACTTGTCATGCGCGAAAACAGCTGGACCGTGCGCGACGATTTCACCAGATCGACATTGCGCGTCAACCACGGGATGTAAAAGGCTCGCTTTGGTACGGGCACGCGATCAGCCACGACACGATCCGCTTGCATCTTTAGGATCGGCTTGCCGTAACCCACGAACCGGTCATGGCGCATCCGCACGATCTGGTTGGGCCCGATACAGAACAGGTGAATCTGGTGTTGCAGGCTCTTTTCCTGCTGATCGAGAAGATACCAGAGGTATACCTGGTCGAACCCGTAGCCGCCCTGTCCCATGTTGACGACTTCCACGCGTGGATGGCGCTGCTGCAGGACCGAGCACCAGGTGTCCTCGTCGCCAACGCCATAGCCGAAAGTGAAGGAATCACCCGAGCAGACGACGCGTAGCTTGCCGGGCGGCACTTCGATGTCGAACTCCTCTCGGTTGCGATACCCCTGACCATTGATGGTGACCGTACGTCCCGGCCCGTACATCTCGGGCACCACGCGATCGGGCACGTTGATCCAGCCGATCTGCTCGTGAAATTCCGTGTGCTGCCGTTCGGCCAGCGCAGGTTGTGAATAAATAACCATGTCATAGACCAGCAGGCCGACGCTGCACAGGCCCTCGATGAGCATGCAGCAGACCACCACGGCCACCACCGCCAGCAGCAACTTCTTCCAACGCGATGGTCTAGATGTGGGTGAAGGCGTGTCAGTCACCGTATGTGTTGCAGGCCCACGTCAACGGGCTCCCCGGAGATCATGGATCCGGGCTTGGCCAGACGCGGAAGCTCTTTGTAGCCGAAAAGAGCCTCCACCAAGCCCACGGCGATGCCGTCGTCGGTTTCGGGGGCGCCGCCGTATGCCGGCAGGTTCCGGATTTCCGGATTCGACTCAATCAGCTTGATCCCAAGCTCGTTTGCTCCTTCCTTTGCCGCGGTTGCGGCCAGGGGGACGAACACGATGTGGCCGTATGGCAGTTTCAGGGCGGGTTGGGGCGTGAAGCCGCCGACCGCCTGCCGCCGCAGGACGATCGTTTCCGGGTCAACTGGTGTTCCGTTGATGTGGATTTCGATTTCGTGTTCCAGCGTCATATTGGCAGCGAAAAAACGCAGGTGCGCATTGCGATCCGGTGCCTTGGGATCTTCGGGCAGGAAGAACGGCACCGACTGGCGCTCATCCTTCTCGACGGGAACGAGGTCGCCCAGGTAACAGTGGTATCGACTCGGCCCGCCCGCAGCGCCGCGGGGTCGCGCATGTCCTTGACCGCCTCCCACGCGGGCGGATTGTTCATGTTCCATAGGTTGTACAGGGCGATGCCGTCGGCGCCCTTGAGACGGTAACTGTGCGCCGCGCCGCGGTAGCTCGCCGCGGTCAGCCACGGCTGGTTGTACCCACCGCCACGTCCCGTGGCGGCGCCGTAGTGGATTGTCGGGTAGAGGCCGCAATCGGTGGATTCCACCAGATCGCGCCAGTCGTCGATCGCGACGATCATCCGATCCCAGTTGGAGTAATAAAACTCCATCGGACAGATCATGTCGATCAGACCCAGCTTCACCCACGAGCGCACGTCCAGGCCGATCTCGCCGCAACCGTCGATGGTCATGGGAACGCGCACGTTCAACAGCAGGCGGCGTTCCCGTGGTCTGCCAGGATCGTCGAGGATCGCGCGCACGTCGCGAAGAAATTCGGTCATCACCGAGGCGCTGGCCTTGACCTTTCCCTTCGCGAAGTAGCGAGGGTAGCGCATGAAATCGAAGTCGACACCGTCGATCTTGTAGCGTTCGACCAGCTCTTCCACGACGGAGAGGATGTGCCGGCGCACCTCGGGCACGCCATAGTCCATGGATTTCGAACCGTCGATCACCCATTGTGGATATTCGCGCCTGAAGCTGCCGTACTGTCCCTCGTGCGCATGGATCCCGTGCGTGTCGTTCATGCGAAACAGTGCCAGAAATCGCATGCCGCGCTCGTGGCATGCCTCCGCCAGGACGCGCGGCGGATCGTGGCCCTGCTCGATGAGGCGGCGCATGGTCTTGAGCCAGGCCCAGTAGTGTGTGTGCTGCCACGGCTGGACGGCATCCGGGGTCAGGTCGCCGGCAATCTCCACGACCTTGCTGTCGTAATAGGTCTGCCACCGTGCGTGGACGCAGTGTGAGAAGGTATCCACGCCGCCGCGATGGAACTGCTCGACCATATCGTGCAGATCCTGTACGTCCGGGTGCTCCGAACGGACGTAACCTCTGTAGACGGTCCCACTGTCGGTCATGATGACGACGCGTGGCTTTTCGTCGGCCATATCGTCCGCCTTTCCCGAGGCAGTGACGCAGGCAAGGGCGATGATGGCAATGGCGCGCGTTCTGTGCATACTCAACTCTTTAGCGTGAGCGTGACGACAACAGTTTAATCGGCAGACCCGCGCATCGCCGCGCCATCGGCCATCCTGACGGTCACCTCGTGCAGACGCGGAAAGCGACATCCGTTCACCGACATGAACGCCGCCCGATACTGGATAAATTCGGCAGTATCCGGGACACCATCGACCGCTGCACCCGGCGAGTTGTAACAGGTGTCCGGTCCCCCCGGGCCGTGCCAGGTGGCGTGTTCCAGCCCGTCCTCCGTTTCGGCCCAGCGCAGTTCGAACGTCAGGCGCGCACTGTCCGGCACGTCAGCCTGCCAATCAATGCCGACCGGGCGCCGTCCGTGCAGGGCAAACGCCGGGGAGACGTAGTGCTCAAGCGCCTCGCGCGTTCTGCGGTTACCGAAGTCCCGGCTGGACGCCAGGTGGGGTCCCAAGCCGGGGATCCGCGCGGCGCGGTCGAACGACAACCCTTCGGGGCCGTTCCAGAACAGCAGCGAATCGACCTCGTGGCCCAGGTCGTTTCGGTGGCACACCGTCAGGATGTCCCGGTATCCGTTTCCGGTGACATCGATGGCCATGAACGCGCAGGACGAATTGCACGGAATGACAAACGGGTTGTCGAAGTCGAACGTTCTGCCGTCACCCCGGAAAATGTGGGCGGGCAGCTCCCGCGAGAACTGCGTGCTGTATGCGGGTACCAGCAGGTCGAGATGGCCATTGTTGTCCACGTCCGCGACGCACACCGAACAACTCGACGCGGCCGTGGGGTGGAACTCCATGCGGTCAGGTCGAAAACCGTCCGGCCCGCCGTAGAGAAGGAAGAATCCGCTCTGACGCCGATGGTAATGCCCCATGACCGGGACGATCAGGTCGATCCAGCCATCGCCGTCGAGGTCCGCGCTGTTGATAAATGCCAGCATGCCCAGGTCGTCGAGCGGCAGATCCACTTTCCACATGCGGTCAGTGCTGAAGCCGTCCGGCCCGCCGAGATAGATCGCGACGTAACCCCGGCGATCGCCGTAGATGAAATCCAGCCACCCGTCGTTGTTGACGTCGGCGAGGTGACCCGAACCGCTGGCGTATGTGGGCAGGACCGTCGAACGCTCCGCGGAATACCCGTCCGCCGATCCGTGATAGATCACCGACGAGTTGGCAATCGTCTCGGGCTTATTGTCATAGGTGTACGCGACGCCGATCAGGTCCAGCCAGCCGTTGCGGTTCAGGTCTGCGGCTAGAACGCAGAGGAAATAGTTGCCCAGACCTGCGAGCTCAACGTAGCGGTCCGGTCGCAGGCCGTCGGGCCCACCTGGGAAGACGCGCAACGAATAGGTTGCGGTCATGGCCAGATCCGGATAACCGCTGTGGTTCAGGTCCGCCACTATATAGGTGTTGGTGCCGCCGCCGGTCGGGAGTTCCAGGCGTCGCGAGGGGTCGTATTTCGCTTCTTTGTTGCCCAGATAGACATACATGGGAAAGTCCGGGTTGAACTGCGACCAGCCGCGCATCGTGTTGTTGACGATGATTTCGGGCCGGCCATCGCCATCCAGATCACCGGCGGTGCAGCCCATGGCGCCGGTGGTCGGGATCCACGTCACCCGTTCGGCCGACAACCCGTCGGGGCCGTTCCAGTAGATCGCGGATTCCGTTTCATAGGTCTTGCCGTCCTGGTACCGCGTGGTGACCAGGTCGGGACGGCCGTCGCCGTCCAGGTCGATCGCTTCGATCCAACCGCAATAGGGTTGCGGCAGTACCGTCTTCGCCCGATCAAGATCGTCCTGCGTGCGGATCTCGACACCTGCCGCGGTGGCCACCAGCAGTTCGTTGCGCCCGTCGCCGTCGACGTCGGCGAGTTCGGCGCGGACGGCGCCCTTGCAGAACATCGTGGTGTTGCCCTCCGCGGTCAGATCCGTTCGATGTTCGGGGTTGAAAGTGCCGCGATCGTTCCAGTAGATGCGAATCATGTTGCCGCCGGTGAAGATGATCTCGTTCCAGCCGTCCGCGTTCAGATCACCAAGGAGCACCTGCATGGCGAAGTGCGACGGCAGGCGCAACGGCGACGCGACGTCGAATCCTTCCGCGGTTCGGCGGTACAGAAACGAATCGGTGTCGTACTCAAAGCCGTCACGGTAGTTGGCGACGACCAGTTCGGGCCGGCCGTCCTGATCCAGATCGTCGCAGGCCACGGCGATGGTCGCGACGCCGATCAGTCCGTAACGTTTCGATTCATTGACGAATCGGCGCGGCTCAACCTGAACATACACGTGCATCAACCGGGGCTCGCCGCTGTTGTGATGGTCGACCCACGCGGACGGGAAAATAATGTCAAGAAGCCCGTTGCCCGTAATGTCCATGAGGACGACGTCGTATGCGCCCGCGGTCGGTAGCTCGGCACGCTCGCCCGTGAGTCCGGCGGGGCCGCCCCAATAGACATACGAGTCGAGCTCGGACGTCACGCCGTTCTCGGCGTTCACCACGACCAGGTCGGCGTGGCCGTCGCCGTCGACGTCGATGACGCGGCTCATCCAGCTGCTGTCATTGGGCAGCTCGCGCCGAGGCCAGTCGTCGCCGGGCCCCTTGCCCTGCGTGTAGATCCAGGTCGGCCCGCGCTCGACATACCCGTGGCTGTTCGGGAGAATCAGGTCCACGCATCCGTTGTTGTTGACGTCGTATCGATGGATCGTTTCGATGGCGCCGCCGGCGTTGACGTACAGGTTGTCTCCGCCGTTGTCGAATGTGCCCTTGGAAAAGGCGTCGAATCCCCGGTGAACACAGTCGCCGTCAGAAACGTCATTCATCCGTAAACTCCAATTCTCGCGGTGCAGACTGACCGACTCGGTTAGACACCGCACGTCCATAATTTGCACGCGCCTGGCGTGCTCAAGATGATGATATTCTCAGTGGCCGGAACAGTCACGCTGGTCGCCGACGGCTGAAATCGTGCCTGAGAATAACCATGAAGGATCACCCATGATTATCGATCAACTGTCCCACGCGGATTTCTATCAAAGCCTCGGATCGAGATTCGCCAGGGCGATGGATTATTTGCGCACGGAGGATCTGTCGAAGCTCCCGGATGGCCGCAACGAGATCGACGGCGACCGATTATTCGCCATGGTGGTGGATGAGCCGACCAGGCCATTGGACCAGTGCCTCTGGGAGGCACACCGCGAATACCATGACGTGCAATACGTGGTCGAAGGGGTCGAGCAGATGGGTTACGCCCACATCGGACAGATGAACGTATCGGTCCCGTACGACCCGGCCAAGGATGCCGAATTTTTCGAGGGCGCGGGCAGCATGCTGACCGTGCCGGCCGGCTCATTCGTGATCTTTACCCCGCAGGACGTGCACAAGCCGAGTGTCGCAGTCGGCCGGCCCGCGAGCGTGAGGAAGATTGTCATGAAGTTGGCCGTCTGACAGAGAAGTGCCGGTCAGGTCGCCCAGGCGGCGATCGCGGATATTGCCACATTGCGCAAAGCGGGTCCTGGAACACAGTTCTAGCCAGAATACGGGCCCAGGAGGCCATCCCGAGTGGTGAGCGGCTTTTCGCCATTTGGGCCCCGTATGGCAATTTGACAGACGCAATTGCGGCCCTATATTTCTCATGTTTGCTGCCGCAACGTGTGGCAAGATCTACCAACCTGTTCGCCGGAGATGAAATCGATGGGTGAAGCAGCACGCTTTTCTAATGTCTTTGCGCCGGTATTCAAGAAAGCCGCGGAAACGGCTACGGAGGAAAAAAAGTTACTACTGGATCGGATCGAGAAATTGCGCGAACAGCGCGTGGAAATTGACGATGAACTTGAGAAGTTGCAGGAGCAGATGACATCACTGGAGGAAGCGATTACTCTCGGATTGACTCATGCGGCAAGGGATGCGGGTCTGAGGCTCGACCTCAACCGACCCGTCAATGGGAATTCGCCCGGTGGCCGCGTTGGAACGGGCGCTACCGTCTCCGCAGAGGCGATCAGGGCCGTGTTGACGAAGGTTCCGGACGACAAGAAGAGCGCGATGACCTTCGGTTCCATCAGAAAAACGGTGTCCCTGTCGGATGACAAGCTTGTGGCCTCGGCGCTGAAGCGACTGGTGTCGATCGACAAGATCAAGACGGTGGGTGAGCGAAGGGCAAAGAGGTACTACATCGGACCGTGACTTGAGCGCCTGGCGAGGTTGGGAAATTCGCCACAGAGAACACAGAGAACACTGAGAAGGCGGAAACCGGGGTCAATCAGAAAAACCAGTGTATTCGCGTCGTTTGGTCTGTGATCGACCTGCCTAGCCCGCACACGCGATCCTCCGCAGGCGTAGTTGAATACTACGTCGAGGACGGATCGCACGGAGGACAAAGCCAGCGAGCGAAGCCGCCCGCTGGGCGGCAAGACTCGTGAGAAATGCGGGCTAGATTCTGATTGATCTAAGGCGCAGGGCGTTTGCGATCACGGCAATCGAACTGACGCTCATGGCGGCTGCGGCGACCATCGGGTTCAGCAGAATGCCGAACGCGGGGTAGAGAACCCCGGCGGCGATCGGCACGGCCACGACGTTGTAAGCCAGAGCGAAGAAAAGATTCTGGCGGACGTTGCCCATGGTCGCCCGGCTCAGGCGCAGCGCCCTGACGACTGCGATCACGTCGCCGCGCACCGCCGTCACGGCGGCGCTGTGGATGGCCACATCGGTTCCCGTACCCATGGCGATGCCGACATCGGCCGCGGCGAGCGCGGGCGCGTCGTTGACGCCGTCTCCGGCCATGGCGACGGTTTTGCCGGCACGCTGCAGTTCCAGAATCAGATGCTGCTTGCCTTCGGGCAGAACGCCGGCATGGATGTCATCGATGCCAATCAACTTTGCGACCGCTTGGGCCGTCGCGAGATCATCGCCCGTGACCATCGCGATCTCGAGGCCCAGATCGCGCACGAGTCGAAGTGCTTCTTGCGTCGTGTCACCAATCGGGTCGGCCACGCCCAGTAGCCCGGCGATCACACCTTCCACGGCCACGAACACCACGGTCTGACCTTCGCGGCGACGGGCGTCGGCGGCCGGCAGCAGCGCCGCGGCGTCGATGCCCTGCTGCTCCATGAGATTTCGGCTGCCGAGGACGACGCGACGGCCGCGAACCGTGCCGACCACACCCTTGCCCGTGACCGATCGGAACGCGTCGACCTCGCCGACAGCGGCACCGCGTTGCTCGGCGCCGCGAACGATGGCCTCCGCCAACGGATGCTCGCTGGCCCGTTCGAGGCTGGCGCTGAGTTGCAGAAGTTCCGCTTCCACGAAACCGTCGGCCGTCTCGACGCCGACCAGTCGCGGCGTACCCGTCGTGAGCGTGCCGGTCTTGTCGAAGACGATCATGTCGACTTTTTCGAGCGCTTGCAGCGTCGCGGCGTCCCTGAAAAGGACGCCTGCCATGGCGCCGCGGCCGGTCGCGACCATGACCGACATGGGCGTCGCCAGCCCCAGGGCACACGGGCACGCGATGATGAGCACCCCCACGGCGTTCAACAGCGCGTATCCGACGGCGGGCGGCGGCCCGAAGCGAATCCAGACGAAAAACGTCACGACCGCGACGACGACGACGGCGGGCGCGAACCAGGCCGAGACGACGTCGGCCGTCGCCTGGATCGGCGCGCGACTGAGCTGGGCGCGGCGGACCAAAGCGACGATCTCCGCCAGCAGCGTCTGCCCTCCAACTCGTTCGGCACGCATGACGAAACTGCCATTGTTGTTGACGGTTCCGCCGGTGACGGGGTCGCCCGGCTCTTTGCTGACTGGGACGGGCTCGCCGGTGAGCATCGATTCGTTGACCACGCCCGATCCATGAATGATCAACCCGTCCACGGGGACCTTGTCGCCCGGCCGCACGCGCAGGTGGTCACCGACGACGACGTGATCGAGCGGAACATCACGCTCGACACCGTCGTCCGTCACGCAACGGGCTTGCGGCGGTACAAGATCCAGCAAATCCGTAATGGCAGCGCCGACGCGGCGGCGGGCTCTGAGCTCGAGCACCTGTCCCAGCAGAACAAGCGTTGTAATCACCGCGGCGGCCTCGAAATAGATGGCTGCCTGGCCGTGTTCACCGCGAAAGGCATTCGGAAACTCGTTGCCGAACACGGTCGCGATCACGCTGTACGCGTACGCCGCGCCGATCCCCATCGCGATCAGCGTGAACATGTTCAGCCGCGCGCGGGCCAGTGATTCCAGGCCGCGGCGAAAGAACGGCCATGCACCCCAGAGGACAACCGGGCTGGCAAGCAGCAACTGGATCAAAACTGCCCACGGTGCCGGCAGGAGATCATCCAACGGTCTGCCGGGGATCAGATCTGACATCGCAATGACGAAGAGCGGTACCGTCAGCACCGCGCAAAGGTGAAGCCTGCGCGTCATCGACTTCAGTTCGGCGTCGTCTTCGCCGCCGGCCGCCGCCGACACGGACTCCAGCGCCATGCCGCATTCGGGGCAAGTTCCCGGCCGCGCCCGCCGCACGTTCGTGTGCATCGGGCAGGTGTACAGCGGATCCGCGCCCGCCGCGGGCCCGTGCGCGGACGTCGAGATGGGTCTGCCCGCAGTCATCAGGCGCTCGCACCATGAGCGACGATTCTCGCGATTTTATGAAACTTCCTAGTGATCGTGATGGGTATGGTCTTTGTGGTCGGCGCCCCGGGCGCCGGCATCGAGCAGTGCCATGTACTGTGTGGGTGCTTGCCTGAAGGCATCGACGCAGTCGGTGCAGCAGAAGCGGACTTCGCGACCGTCGTAGCGCTCGATCACGGGATCGCCGAACTCGTCGAGCGGTTCACCGGAAACGACACATGTCTTGAGTGGGTAGTGGTCGGCGACATCTGCCGTCACGGGTGCTTCAGGTGGATCGCTTCGCGTGCCGCGGTCCTGGGTATCGCCACAGCCAGCCGGGCAGGTGAGCAGAAACGACAACATGATCAGCACTTTCAGTGTTCGAAGCACGTTGCAATTGGAGCACGTCATGGTTAGGTCCTCGTGAAAAATACGGGCTAGTTGCCCGGGGTGATGCCGACGCTGCCGCATACGCACGCGACGCGGCGTGAAGCCGCTGTCCACGACCGCCTGCCGCAGGCGGCCAGCCGTCAGGGCGCGGCCTGGATCGAAGGTAACGCGTCCGCGACCAGTCCGTTGATTGAACGACACGGAGCTGACGCCGTCAACGCGCCCGATATATTATAGACGCAATAGGGGCAGTCAATGCCGTCGACACGGATGTCGGCACCGGGCAGGTCGGAGTCGATGCCCCTGCCGGCGCCGTGGCAACCGCCAAGCTGGAATAGCAGGCCGATCACCAGGCACGTCGGTTTCGCTGAGCGCATCGATCGATTCGGGCGTTGGTACAAGGCCATGGCGACGTCCGCGGCGCGGCGGTTGCGCCAGTCGCAAGTTGCACGTAGTGTAGGTCACGCGTCCAGTCGGCGGCGTCACCCTGCACCTGGGGTTGTCGGCGCTGACGCCTGCGAGCCATCGTGGGTCTTACGAATCCCGTGCCGCGACTTCAGTGACCAGGAGCGATGTTGAGGCCGTCGACTTGCGACTCTCGGCCGCGTTCACCAGCCGGGGTAGGTCCACCATTGCGCGCCGGGCTGGGGCCCTCTGGGCACGAAGTTCGCGAAAGACGAATCCGGTTGCCCCGCCGCCGGCACGAACGGAAACTCATACCAGTAAGCGCCATGTTGCTGCCGCTGGACCATGACCTGCATGCTCTCGGTGCCGACGTGCCCGTCGTAGAAAGAGATCGTGTCGAATCCCCAGGGATCCCTGTTCTGAGAGCCGCCGCCGCGAAAGTGCCTGCCACCGGAGCTGTAGCCGGCCGGGTTGGGGTCCTGAAAGTAAAAAAGGCCCGGGCGGTAGTTGCCGCTCCGGCGCAAGAAAGTGTTTGGCCGTCCCTGCTTGACCGTGAGGCCCCAGTCCTCCGTGTCTTCGCGCATCAGCAACAGCTTCGATGGGTCCTTCACGGAGAAGACATTGGTGGGCTGACCCCGCGACGGGAAGCCCCATTCGGCAAAGAACAGCCACTGGTGTCCGTTCGGGCAATAGGCGACGAAGAACCCGAATATGCCGGAATGCTTCGGAACGAACTGGATCGGACATAGGAAGGCGTTCTCATTGCCGTCCACCCGTTCAATCATCAGGTCACACCATGATTGGCCGTTCGACCTGGCAGCGGGCGGCGCCACACCATCGTGGTCTTCCAAATAGGTAAGCGTGGCGAACGCAAGGTGCTTCTGGTTGCTCAGGCAGATCACGTGCTTCGCCGATTCTCGCGCCTGCTGCATCGCAGGAAGGATCAGCGAGATGAGCACTGCGATGATCGACACGACGACCAGCAGCTCGATCAGCGTGAAACCGTCTCTCTGATTTCGGCGCATTCGGCATTCCTCCCACGAAGGGTGCAATCGAAATTATAGTGCAGGCGATCCGGTACTTCTACCGGCCGTCGGGATCAGGGACGCCGATGCTTCGCCTTTCTATTCATCTGCCGCGATGCAGTAGAGATGCCGCCGCCCTCGAAGGTACAGTTCGCGTCCCGCGACGGCGGCCGACGCGCTGAAGCTGTCATTCAATCGGTTCAATGCAAGAACTCTCGGTGCGCCCTCGCTACTGATCACGATCGTAGTGCCGGCAAGGTCTGTGATGTAGACGCGACCGGCGGCGCCCACGGGCGATGCGTAGACGTTGCGAATGCCGCGGAGCCGTAGCGGACTGTGCATTTGCTTGCCGGTCGCGGCGTCAACGTGCAACAGGACGTTCTGGTAATGGCTCAGAAAATAGAGCGAGCCGCCGTAAAGCAGCGGCGACGGCACGTAGGGAGTGCGCCGTGTCCGTTTCCAGACGATCTGCGGCGTACCAGTAATGTCGCCCTTGGCGCCCTCGAGGCGTATGGCCATCATGGCCTGCAGTTCGTAGCTGCTGGCGACAATCACCATGCCGTCCGCCGCCACCGGCGAGGCGACGACGTTGGCGGACAGCCCGCCGCACTCCCAGATGACGCGGCCGGTGGCAAGGTCGTAGCCGCGCACGCGCTTGGTGCCGCTGCTGATGACCTGCCGTTCGCCGCCGACGTCAACGACGATCGGCGTGGCCCAGGACGTCGCCTCGTCGCGGCCGACCTTCCATCGCTCGTCGCCGCTTCGCGTGTCGAGCGCCACCAGAAACGATCGGCCTTCGTGATCCCAGTTAACGATCAACGTATTTTCGTAAAGCGCCGGCGAGCTTCCTTCGCCGTGCCCGTGCTTGGTCTGCATGTCGCCCAGGTCTGTTTGCCAGATCAACTCGCCGTCCAGGTCGAGGCAGTAAAGCCCTCGAGAACCGAAGTGCGCAAACAGCCGTTTCCCGTCGGTCACCGGCGAGGCGGACGCCAGGCTCGCGGTCGCATGACCCGCCTCGTGCGGAAGTTCCTTGTGTACGGTCCGCCGCCAGAGGATCGTCCCATCGCGGCGTGCGACGCAGAGAACCACGAATTCGTGCGCGTGGGTGACGGGCAGGTTGCCGTGTGCCCCGGGCGCGCCGCTGTACCTGGGTTCCAGGGTGTCGCCGTACGGCACGGCGGTGGTGAGGAAGACGCGCTCGCCCCACACGATCGGCGTCGAGTGTCCAAGGCCGGGCAGGTCGATCTTCCAGCGGATGTTCTCGTCCTCGCCCCATGCCACCGGCGGGTCGGCGTGCGGCGCCACGCCGGTACTCAGTGGCCCGCGCCACTGCGGCCAATGGTGCTCTGCATCGGCCAAGCCGACGTCGTCCGCGTACGTCGGCAGCAACGCAAACAAGACCCCGACCGGAATCGCGAAGAAGCGATGGAACGCGACCATGGCTTGACGTAGCGGGCGACGTGCCCACGGTGACATCGGTGTGAATGCCTTCACGATTATAGTCGCTCTAGCCCGGCGGGAGGGCGCGGTACCGAGATCGGCGACTCTGGAGTGAACTTCCAAGTCCACGGTGAACGTGGCCGCATGTCCCGACTTGCGACTCTCACTACTTTCGACTTGCGACTGCAGCGACGAATGTCGCTGCTACGACTTTAGCGAGCAAGCTCGCTGTTGAGGCCGTCGACTTCCGTCGTGACGAACGTCGCGACGGTCACTCATGCCACGGCTCATTTCCGCGGTAATGCTCCAGGTGGCGGCGCATCGTCTCAATCCACTTATCGCGTCCTGCGGCCCTGGCCAGTTCGATCGCGCGCTGCGCCGTGGCCACCGCGTCGTCGAATCGGCCGGCCTCGGCGTATGCCGCCGCTAGGACGTCGAGGATCAACGGATCCCGCTCGCCGGTCAGTTTCACGGCGCTGCGGGCCAGTTCCAGGGCGCGCGTCGCGTCTCGTCGCGCATCGTTTGCGCTGGTGGCCAGAATCCAGGCAAGGCGTGCCTGCGGCTCCGCCCAGTCGGGCCGTAGCCGCACCGCGTGGTCGTAATGGATGATCACTTCGTCGATCCGGTTCTGGCCACTCAAAAGTCTGGCAAAGCTCATGTGTCGCGCGGCGTCGTCTTCGGCGCCGCGAAGGGCGTCGAGCCACCGTCTCATCTGTGCGACGGGCCACCTTCCTCCCTCCTTCGCGGCGGAGTCGATGGCGACCTCATAGTGCATGATCGCTTCGTCCAGATGGCCGGCAAGGCTCAAGGCATTGCCTAGGTTGTAATGGGCCTCGGGGTCGAGCGGTTCGATCTTCAGTGCGTCATGGAACTTCGCGACGGCCGCCTGTTGATCGCCCGTCTCGGCGAGCGCGATGCCCAGGTTGACGTGCGCCCTGGGGTTCTGAGGCACCGCCTCGATCGCCGCCCGCCACAGAATGATCGGATCGTCGTAGTCCAGATTCCTGCGCGCGGTGGCGAACAGCATCACCGCGGCCAGCGCGACGACGAGCGCCGTGCCGCAGCGGCGTCCCATCCGGCCCGGTTTTCTATCCGGGCCTCGGCTCCGCCGGATCAACGCGTCTTCGGCCCGGACCAACAACCACCCGACACACACCGCGCCCAGGACGATCAGGCCGGCCGATGGCAGGTAGACGCGGCGCTCGGCCCCGACCTCGGAGGCGATGGGGACAATGCTCGATGTGGGCGCCAGGACCGCAAAGAACCAGATGGCCGCGAATCCCACCGCCGGTCGCAGCACCAGCGCCGCGAACGCCGCGGCGATCAACGTTGCGAGGGTGATGGCATACGGTGCCGCGTGGGCGAATGAAATGTCGCGCGGTTCACCGTAGTCCAGCGCGATCGGGAACGGCCAGACCGCAAGCCTCAGGTAGTCGACGACGACCACGCACTGATTCAACGCGTATTGAATGGCGCCGACGCCCAACTCGAAACCCACCGTGTTGCTTCGTGGACCGGTCGCCATCAGCGCCGCAAGGGCGCCCCACGTGGCAGCCAGGGCCGCGTAAAGCGGCCAGCGACGGCGCAGGGTCTGTCTGAACGGTTCGGCGCGGTACGCCCAGTCGTAAAGCAACACCATGATCGGCGCCGTGATCATCGTCTCCTTGGTGGCCATGCCCACGGCGCAGGCGGCCACCGCTGCGATCGACCAGGCCGATCGCCCGCGTTCATCGCGTGCGCGGATCGCACAGAACAGAGTGAGCAGGTAACACAGCGCCATCATCGACTCGGTGCGCTGCGTGACGTAATTGACACATTCGGTGTGCATCGGGTGCAGCAACCAGAGCATCGCGCACGCGGCGGCCAGCCCGAGCCCGTGGCGCCCGGATTGCCCGACGGTTCGCCGGTTCTGAACGCTGCGGTCCACGATGCCGAACAGCAGCGTCGCGCATACCAGGTGCACCACGAGGTTGAAGACCCGGTATCCCCTTGGATCGAGGCCGCCGATGGCGTAATTGAACGCCAGAGAAAGATTCACCACCGGCCGACCGGCCATCGGTGACGTCCGCGGCCCCCACGCCGCGCGCCACGGCGGCCAGAGGTTTCGGATAGACATATTTCGTACGATCGCGTCGTGGTCGTCGTAGAGAAAGGGCCCTTCAAGGCTGTTCGCGTACGCCGCGACGCCGAGCGCGACGATCGAAAGGCACACGAAGAATCGACGGTTCATCGGATCTGCTGCGCTGTCGCGGAGGTCGTGTCGGGCGAATGACCGGTTCGAACCCCGGCATCGCGCCATCGATGCGGACGATTCAACAGGATATCAGGATGCGATCGATTCGGTGACATCGGGTGACGGTCATTGCATCGCTGCGATCGCTGACGTAACCTTGGATTGATGCACCCGTCACTTGGCAAACGATTCGAAGACGCCGTTCAAAAGGGCGAGCGGGTTCTGGGCGCCTGGATGCAGCTTCGCGACAGCGGAATTGCCGAGATCTACGCAGGGCTCGGATACGATTTCTGCTGCATCGACATGGAGCACGGTTCGATCGGACGCGAAACCGCTGCCAATTGCTTTCGCGCCCTGCGCGGCACGAAGACCGCGGGGATGGTTCGAATCGGCAAGAACGACTCTCATCTGATTGCCGCGGCGCTGGAAGACGGGGCCCAGGGGGTCATCGTTCCGATGATCAGAAACGCCAAGGAAGCGGAAGCCGCCGTCGCGGCCGGGAAGTATCGCCTGCGTCGCGGCGTGGGGTACAACATCGCTAACGGCCACGGACGGTTTGTTGAAGAATATCTGGGCGACGCCGACGAGAACCTGACGATGATCATGCAGATCGAAAACCGCGACGCGATCGATGATCTGGAGAACATCTGCCGGGTCGAGGGGGTGCAGGGGTGCTTCATTGGTCCGTACGACCTGAGCAATTCGTACGGTCGCCCGGGTGACTTCGACTGTCCCGAAATGGTCAGTGCCCTGGGAAAATTCATCGACGTCTGTGGGCGTTGCGATGTGGCTGCAGGCATGCACATCCTCACGCTGACCCGCGATCACATCGAGCAGACGTTCGCCAAAGGGTACAACTGGGCCGCCCTCAGCATCGACGTCGTCACGCTCTGCGAGCAGTCGGCCGCCATCCTCGAGTTCGCCGGGCGAACACCGCCGGCGACCATGCCGTCGTCATGGCGGTTCGGGTCTTAACCATTCAAGATTGCGAGCGATCACCAACGGCGGCACGTGGCGTGCCGTGTCACGTGCGTTGCTGCAACTGCTGCAATTGACGTTGGCCGATGATCTTGACCTGATCATCGTCGAGTTTTTCGAGCGGCCGGTAGCGCGGGTGCTGCGAGTCGCGATAGGGCTCGTTGCGTGCAGCGTTGTAGCAGCAGATCAGCGTCCAGCGTGGATCTTCGCTCTGGTTGGCGTCCGAGCGGTGCAGCAGGTTGCTGTGGAAGAACAGCGCCGAACCCGGCTCGAGCTCGACGTAGACCAGCGGCAGCCGCTGCATCGCGGCCTCGATCCTGTCGGGATCCGCCGTGGCCTGGCCTTCGACGCGCACGTGCTCGACGAGCCCGATTTCGTGTGAGCCCGTCAGAACCTGGAGGCAACCGTTTGACTCCGTGGTGCGGTTTACGGCGATCATGCAGCTGGCCATGTGGGGAAACAGCACGTGGCCGCTCTTGTGCCAGTAGCCGAAGTCCTGGTGCCACATGTGGGCGCCGCCGACCCGCGCCGCCTTGAGCATCATCTTGTGGTGCCAGTGATATGCCTCGCCGTCGAGCATCTGTTCGAGCGGTTCGACGACCCGCCGGCTGCGCGCGATTGCGCTGTAGGTGTCGTCACGAAGCTCGTCGTCGACCCAGAACTTCGTCTCGCGTCCCGAACCGTCGCCCTGGGCGACGACCCGCGCGCCCTTTTTTTTGTCGAGGCCGTTCAACTGCACCGCCTCGGCCTGTTCGGCCAGAGCCTTGTCGGCCGTCGCGATCTCCAGCAGCAGCTTCGCCTCTTCGTCATCGAACAGATGTTCAACGATCACGAAGCCGTCGCGCCGATACGCATCGAGTTGAGTGTTGCTGAGCATTGTGCTGCGTTTCGGTGGCCCGCGCGCAGGCGGTCCGGGGTTGGACTACCCGGTGTTCCTGGGTCCGACCTCACATCTTAGCCGGGATTCCAAGCCGTTACCGTGCGTCCGCGTCGATCGGCTCGCCGGTGGAACAGACAGTCGTTCTTTCTAAAACGCCACATGCTTGACGCCCTTGAGCTGCAGCAGTTGACGCGCTTCGGCCGGTGTGGCGATTTCCAGGGACAAGTCTTCGAGAATGCGCCGGATCTTGGCGACCTGGTCGGCGTTCGACTTTGCCAGGACGCCGAGGCTCAGAAAAATGCTGTCCTCGAGGCCGACGCGCACGTGTCCGCCCATGATAGCGCCGGTGGACACGAAGTTCGTCTGAAATCTGCCCGCGGCGAGGATCGACCAGACGTAGTCGGCGCCGAAGAGCCTGTCGGCGATGCGTTTCATGTGGACGAGGTTTTCGATGTCGGCGCCGATGCCGCCGAGGATGCCGAAGATCGTCTGGACGAACAGCGGCGGTCGGACCAGGCCGCGGTCGAGAAAGTGGGCCAGGTTGTAGAGATGGCCCACGTCGTAGCACTCGTACTCGAAGCGCACGCCGCAACCTTCGCCGAGTTCCTTCAGGATGCGTTCGATGTCCAGGAATGTATTCTTGAAGATCAGGTCGCGCGAGTTCTCGAGGTATGTCTTTTCCCAGTCGTGCTTCCAGTTCTTGAACTTGTCGAGCGCAGGGTACAGGCCGAAATTCATCGATCCCATGTTCAGTGAGGTCATTTCGGGTTGGAATCGAAGCGGTGTGGCCAGACGTTCGTCGAGGGTCATCCCCTGACCGCCGCCGGTGGTGATGTTGATCACCGCGTCCGTGCCCGCCTTGATGCGCGGCAGGAATTGGTGAAACACATCGCCATCAGGCGTGGGGCTACCGTCATTCGGGTCGCGGGCGTGCAGGTGCAGCACCGTGGCACCGGCCTCCGCTGCCCCCAGGGCGCTTTCGGCGATCTGATCCGGGGTGATCGGCAGGTGTGGCGACATCGTGGGCGTGTGGATCGAGCCCGTTACGGCGCAGGTGATCACGACTTTTCGGGCTTTCGCCATGGTCCGGTTTCCTGGAGGGATTGGTCTATGCCTGGCCATTGTACGGTGCCGCAGCGCTGATCTGGAATGTCCGGCCCCGCCGGCGACGATTCCTCGTCTCGCAGGAATCCATTGCGGCCTGCAATAAACGGTCAGCCGGTCCGTTCTTCACACGACCGGGCCGGTCGTAAGGTTCAAGACTAGAACTCATTGACCCCGTTTCGGAAGGAGTCGACCATGAATCGTTCCAGATGGTTGTGTTGCGCCGCGACTTTGCTGCTTTTCTCTGCCATGCCCGTCGCACAGGCACTGGCCGACGAAGGTGACGGCCGACACGTCGATCCCGTCGCGATCAGGGATCACTGCATCCAGAAGATCACGCGAATCGCGACGGCCTGCGTTTCTCAGAATCAGATGAGCGCGGCCCAATGCGTCCAGCGGATCAGGCAATTGCTGGCCAACGGGCACGACGCGCAGGCCCGCCACGTCGCGCGCCACTGGGTCGGCTCGATCAACGCGAAATCGCATGCCGCGGCAGACCGGATCCACAAGGTGTGCGCACATTGCATCCACACGCTGCGCCACCTTGGGACGCCGGCTCTCGCACAGCAGATCCATCAGGCGTGTGCCGATCGCGTCGATCGTGTCCGCCGCTCCCGGCAGGCCGCTCTAAACGCGATCGCGAACGCGTTGGGCGGTGGGCAACCGGATAACCAGACGTAGCGATCAGCGGCGATGTCGACGAGACATCGACAGAACGGATATTTGCGCAAACGGACCGCGCGGGTGAATACGATCACCCGCGCGGTCCGTCGCCGTCGGCCCACGGCGGCTATACTCGGTCTTCATGAGCGACCCGGGGCAACACGACTGCGGCGAAGCGCCACAAGCGGCGAGCAGCGTGGCGCCGCACGGCATGCACCTGCTGGTGGCGATGCCGGCGCTGAACGAACAGGCGACGATCGGCGACGTGGTCAGTCGCGTCCCTCGCGATATGAAGGGCGTGGGCGTTCTCGAGGTGCTGGTCGTCAACGACGGGAGCACCGACCAGACCGCCCGCGAGGCCGAGGCGGCAGGGGCGAGCGTCATTCACCACGGCCAGCAATGCGGCGTGGGCGCTGCGTTCCACACCGCATTGAACGATGCCATCGCGCGCCGCGCGGACCTGATCGTCACGATCGATTCCGACGGGCAGTTCGATCCGGCAGACATTCCCCGGCTGATTGCTCCGGTCGTGGACGGCACCGCCGACTTCGCAACCGCATCCCGCTTCAAGGACCCGGCACTGGTTCCTCGGATGCCCTGGATCAAGCAGTGGGGCAACCGCCAGATGAGCCGGTTGATCTCGCGGTTGACCGGGACTCGCTTCAGCGACGTCTCGTGCGGGATGCGCTGCTACAACCGGCGGGCCATGCTGAGCTTGAACCTGCTGGGAGCATTCACCTACACGCAGGAGGTGTTCCTGAATCTCTCGTTCAAGGGGCTGCGAATCGTGGAGATCCCCATCGCGGTCCGCGGCGAGCGAGAGCACGGCAAGAGCCGGGTGGCGGGCAGCCTGTGGCAGTACGCGCTGAACACGTCGCGAATCATTTTTCGAGCTTACCGCGACTACAAACCGCTGCGGGCCTTCGGTGGCCTGGCGGTGGCGCTGATCGTCCCGTCATTGGCGCTGGGCGCGTTCCTCGCCGTCCACTACCTGCGCACAGGCAGCTTTTCGCCGCACAAGTGGGCGGGTTTCGCCGCGGCGGGGCTCTTCGTTCTGGCGCTGTTGCTGCTTCACACCGGCATGATCGGTGACATGCTGAACCGGCACCGGATCTATCTCGAGGAGCTGCTCTACCACCAGCGGGATCGCAGCACGAGAGAGCGCGACGACCAATCCGCGTGCGACCGGCCGACCGACGGGCCGCCAAATTCGGATTAAGCGACCGCGGGCGCGGTCGCTTAATCCGGGCCCAACCTCAAGCTAAGCGGTCACGATGCCGACGGTGTGCCATTTCGGATCGTTTCCAACGACGCCGGCTTACAGCCGCAACCTCAGCGTCGCCCAGGGTCTGACCGATACGGGTTGGCACGTGGTCGAATGCCGCGTGAGCAACCGCGCCACCGGCGCCGGCACCGTGCGGCGCGGCGGCGGCCTGATCCGATGGATCGTGTTCGCGACCCGCTCGGTCGGCGCATGGTTTGGCCTGGCGCTAGGCCACCGACGCGTCGGCAACTATGACGTTCTGCTGGTGGGATATCCGTCGCACCTCGAGGTGTTCGTCGCGGCGTTTCTTGCTCGTCGGCGCCGTCGACCACTGGTCATGGACGCCTTCATCGGGCTCTACGACACGGTGGTCTGCGATCGCGGTCTGCTGAAGCCGGGCCGTCCGCCGGCGCGCCTGCTGCGCGCGTGGGAGCGGTTCGCCCTGCGACGCGCCGACCGCGTTCTCGTGGACACGCCGCAGCAGGCCGACGCCCTGGCCGCCGATTATGGTCTTCATCGCGACCGTATCGCCGCGGTCCCGGTCGGCATCGACGAGAGCCTGTGGCAACCGTCGGCCCTGGCCGAACCGGACGACACCTTTCGTGTGGCGATGTGGGCCACGTTCATCCCGCTGCACGGGATGGAGGTCGTCGCGCGGGCTGCGCGGCGGCTCGAGGACGAGGGAACGAACGTGCAGATCGACGTGATCGGCGATGGCCAGACCGCGGACAGTTTTTCGGCATTGCTCGACGAGATGCGGCCCGGCAACATCCGATGGCGGCGCGGCGTGTTCGACATCCAGGCCGTTGTGGACCTCGCTCGCCGCGCCCACTGCTGCCTGGGCGTCTTCGGGTCGAGTCGCAAGGCGGCGAGCGTCGTGCCGTACAAGGTGACCCAGGCCATGTGCCTGGGCCGGCCACTGATTACCTGCGACGGCCCCGCCGTGCGCTGCGTTCTGCAACAGAAGTCCAGCGCCATGCTCGTGGCGGCGAACGCCCCCGATGAGCTGGCCGGCGCGATCACAACGTTGGCCGGTGATCGTGCCCTCTGCGAACAACTCGCCACCGGCGCGCGGACCGCGTACGAGCGCCACCTGGGCCGCGCGGTCATCAGCCGTGCCCTGCACGAGGCGCTCGCGCCGCTGGTGAACCAAGGATGAACACGGACGGTACGCGTTTCGCAGTTGACAGGATCGACAGGATAGATCCGGGAGATCGACAGGATGATTCTCCTGTGTTCATCCGGACAGACGCCTGACGGTATTCGGCACACACCCGATCGGATCCTGTAGATCTTCCCAATCCCATCCAGTTAATCCTGTCAATTCCTGTCGTCTCATGTCCTTCCACCTTCTCGTATCATCCTCCCGACCACCATGCGCATCATGATCATCGGCAACCCGGCGGCGGGCACAGGCCGTGCCGTTCAATCGATCCGACGCCTGGAATCGTGCCTGCGTCGGCGCGGGTGCCAACCGCAGACAGTTCTGACTGAAGTGCGGGGACAAGCCACCGAACTGGCTCGGCAAGTGGACGGCGATGTGGACTGCCTAGTGGTCGCCGGCGGAGACGGCACGATTCACGAGACGGTCAACGGGCTCGCCGATCCCACGCGGACGCCGATCGCCATTCTGCGCGTTGGAACCGCCAACATTCTGGCTAAGGATCTGAAACTGCCCCGTGACGTCGACATGTTGGCCGACTCGATCGTGCGCCGTCGAATCCGGCGCCTCGATCTGGGGCTCCTGGGCGCTGGTCGGCGCTTTCTGATGGTCGTCAGTTGCGGTTTCGACGCCTCGGTCATCCGGTCGATCCACGAGAACCGCAGCAGCGCCCGTGGACCCTGGGGTTACCCTCTGCCGATATTTCGAACCATGCGCCGCTACCGTGCGCCGCGGTTGCGAGTGCGGGTCGATGGCGCCGCCCCGATCGAGGGCGCGTTGGTCGTGGCGGCCAACACAAGCACCTATGCCGGCGTGATGAGCGTCGCCGACCGCGCCCGGCCCGACTCGGGTCACTTCGACGTGGTCGTTCTACCCCGCGGCAACGTGGCGTCGTTAATGCGCTACGCGTGGATGAGCTGGCGCCGGCGTATCTCGCGTCTCGATGGCGTGGCGTACGTCACGGGCACGTCGGTGCGGATCGAGTCGCAGGACGATCCGGACGTCGAAGTGGACGGCGAGTCCTACGGGACGACGCCGGTCGAATTGACACTGCAGCCGGGTGCGGTGCCGGTGGTGGTGCCGTAGGGCAGAGAGCAGGAGAGCAGGAAAGCGGAAAAGCAGGAAAGTGGTCCGGCTCCTCTTTCCTGCTCTCTTGCTTTCTTGCTATTCCGCTCTCCATAACTCCAGTCTTTCTGTAAAATGCCGCCCAATCACCGGCCCCGGGAATTCCCCGTATGAGCCCGCTGTTCCATCCGCTTGACGACTTCGCGCCGGCGGACCTTCCGGAAAAGACCAAGCCGAACTGGAAGCTGATGGGCCCCGGAGCAATTCTCGTGGGCCTTGCGATCGGTGCCGGCGAGATCATCATCTGGCCGCGCATCGTCGCCGAGTATGGCGCCTCCATGGTGTGGGCCGCCGTGCTCGGTGTCTTCCTGCAGATGTGGATCAATCTCGAGGTTGGCCGCTGGACCATCGCCACGGGTGAGACGGTGTTCACCGGATTCTGTCGCGTATGGCGCGGCTTTGCGCACGTATTCATTCTGCTGACGCTGTTCAGCTGGATCGCGCCGGGGTGGGGACAGGCCTCCGGTCTGGCGGTGAAAGCGCTACTGACCAACGACCCGTACTGGCACATGGAACCGGGCGCCAATGGCGGTTACGTCGCGATTGATTTCCTGGGCACCAAGACGTTCTGGACAATGGTGACGTTCGTCGGGGTGACGCTGGTCCTCTTCGGACCGAAGCTCGTTTACAAATCGGTCGAGCGCACGATCGAAGCCCTGATCATCGTCGTGGTCGTAGGACTCGTCGTTGTGGCGATCGCGGTGGGCACCGCCGAAGCCTGGACGGAACTGGGGCGGGGCGTCGTCAACGTGGGCTACCGGGAACCGGGCATGACCGTCAAGGCCCTGTTCATCGCCCTGGTGTTCGCCGGCGCCGGGGGCACGGCCAACCTGTTCTACACCTTTTATCTGCGTGACAAGCACATCGGAATGGGCGCCCGCGTTCCTGCGATGCAGAATCCGCTGCGCGGCCGGGCCGAAAAGATTCCCGCCACCGGTTTTCGTTTCGGGGACACCGACGAGAACCGCCGGCGATTCACGGCGTGGTGGCAATTCGTCAAACTCGACCAGATTTTCTTTTACTGGCTCCTGAACACATTCACCATACTGCTGTTCATCTTCGGCGCCCTCGCGGTGCTCCATCCGAAGGTGTTGGGCAAGGACACATTGATCTGGGATCAGGTGCAGATCCTGGGCGAGGTGTGGGGCAGGCCCGGGCAGATTATCTTTCTGCTGGTCGGCGTGGCCACGCTGTTCAGCACGCAACTGGCGCTGATTGACGGTGTGGGCCGCTCACTCGCCGACATCGTCTACACGAACTTCACCGGTGCCCGCAAACGCGACATCAGCTGGTGGTACCTGGTGATCGTCGGTTGCTGGATCGTCTTTGGTTGCGCGTTGACGGGCGTGATGGAGTACTGGGGTGTGACCAACCTCGGCTTCCTCTTCAACGCCGCGTACATCGGCGGGTTCGCCATGGCTATCTACGTGCCCCTGATGCTGTACATCAACCTGCGTTACCTGCCCAAGTCGGCCAGGCCGGGCGCAGTATGCACGACCATGATGATCGTCGCGACCCTGGTCTACGGCGGCTTTGCGATCTGCTGCGTCTACTGGGAACTCGCCAGCCGCCTGATCGCGTCGAACTAAGAATTGGCCACAGAGGTCACAGAGGTCACAGAGTTCTCAGAGGGGATGGGATTCGTAAGACTGGCGCGACGTTGGTCGTTCGTATTGCCGTGGGTAAGCCAATCGATTAGAAAATCAATCGTCCGATTCCTGCTCTCTGTCCGAAACCTATGTGTCCTCTGTGGCCATCCCCGTTGCGTATCCAGCGCGCCAGGAGTAAATCGAACTTGAACAATCTCGAAAAGATCAGGGCCAAAACACAGCGCGGCGAGCGCTGTATCGGCATCACCGTGTCCATGGCCCTGCCCCTGGTCAGTGAGCTGCTCGGCGAAGCCGGGTACGACTTCCTCATGATCGATATGGAGCATGGGTCGATGTCTCTCGAGACGGCCCTGGGACACGTTCAGGCTGCGCGCGGCACGGGGACCGCCCCTTTCATACGCGTGCCGGCGCCCGACCCGGTGCTGATCAAGCCGTATCTGGAAATGCATCCCGCCGGCGTCATCGTGCCCCGCATCAACAACGTCGAGGACGTGAAGACCGCCGTCGCAGGTTGCCGCTATCCGCCCAAGGGCATTCGCGGCTATGGTCCGTGCCGCGGCCCTCGATTCGGGCTGGTCAGCCAGGTGGAGTATCTCGAGCAGGTTGGCAACCAGATCATGGTGATTCCGCAGATCGAGCACTACGAAGCGGTCGAACAGATGGACCAGATCGCGACGACCGAGGGCGTGGACGCGATCATGATCGGCCCCAACGACCTTTCAGGCACCATGGGCCTGCTCGGACAACTCGACCACCCCAAACTCTGGGCGGCCTTTGAAAAGATCGTCGCCGCGGGTCACAGGGCGAACCTGCCGGTCGGCGTCGGTGCGGCTTTCAACAAAGAGCGCGTCCAGCGCTGGTACGACATGGGAATGGACTGGCTCATGATCGGCGTGGACTGGGGCAACCTGGCCGAGCGATCATCCGAAGTGGTTGAGCACGTGCGGGCGTTGAAGTGAGGAGTGGAGTCCCATTTATCTGACCGCGAACCACGATCGCTGAACATCTCATCGTCACAGCAGTATGAGTTCTATGGGTGTTGTGGACGCGCCATCGACCAGTGCATTATGGACTCACCGATCGGGCCATTCACGTACGATTTTCAGAGTTCGTCGCATCGCGATCACAGAAGGCGGGTGCTAGAATTCGCCATATCGCCGCGATCGTGCGAGACCACCGAGTACATGAGGAGTTCAGCCATGTTACGGGTTCTAGTGTTCGTCGAAAGTGTGCATGCGCTTTACCACACCATGACTCGTCATGCGATCTGTATGAGTTTATGTTCCTGCTGCGCCACGATGTTCTTTCTGGCAACTCAGGACGCTTCGGGCAAGGTCGTTGCCCATTGGCGATTTCAGCACGCGGTCAGTGGAGACGTTGCCCAGCCGTCACAATTAATTAGAGATTCTTCTGGTAACGATCGGCCCGATCACGCTGTCGGACAACCCAAATACCGCGCGGTCGAGCTGGCTGACAGCAATCTGGGCGTTGTTTTCGACGGAGTGGATGACCGCATCGCCGTTCCCGACCATCCACTGTTCTATCTGCCGAAGAGTCTCACCATCGAAGCATTCGTTCAGATCAACAAGTATCCAATGAGTACCGCAAAGCTGAGCCACATCGTGTTCCGTGGCGATGATCGTCTGAGTTTTGACCCCTGGTATCTTGCCGTGATGGAAAGTGGACAGTTGAAGTTCCTGGTGACTGACGCCCTCAATAAGGGATCCGACGTTCTTTCGCCCGAACCGCTGCCCACGGACAAGATGCTGCACGTCGCGGCGGTGTTCGATGACGCCACTGGGAAGCAATCATTGTTCGTCAATGGCCAAATGGGTGCTTTGAAAGAGACAACGATCCGCGCATGCGGGAAGCTTGGAGGTGACCGGCCTGGCATTGGGATCGGGAATCGCCAGACACACAGCAATCAAGGTTTCCGAGGTATGATCGCCGAACTACGCATCTCGGACCAGGCCCTTGGGCCAAAGGGATTCTTGCCGTTCGGGCCGATCAGCCACACAGTTGATCCGAAGCACGTTGCCAAGGAGCGAGCACTGGCTCGCCGCCTGTCGACCCTGGGCATCACCAAGGAGAGTTTGATGCGCAGACAGGAGGCCCTGAAACTGCGCCACGAGCGGGAACCGAAGACTCCAGTTGCGCGCGAAATCCAGGACCGCATCGCCGGGATTCAGCGCGATATCGACTTGTTGACTCGATATGAAAGTGATCCATGACCAGCATGTCGATCATTGGTTTTTCGTATGGGTGTTTGCCGCCATACCTCTGCTCGTATTAGCGTCTAATACGCATTCGGATTAATTTTCGCGCGCATGTTCGGCGCCTGTCAGGT
>CAUZBA010000003.1:0-27078 GCA_963577635.1 Phycisphaerae bacterium | reverse complement strand
GGCTTCTGCCCGCCCTGGAGGGTCAGCCCTTCCGCATGTTCAAATCGCACGACCCGTGCCACGCCTATTTCTTTCAGGGGCGTATTGCGTACATCGTCCGCGACGGGCGTGACGCGGTCTGTTCGTTCTACCATTACCGGACAAATCTGAACAGGCAAGAGACGGCCTTTCGAGACTACCTGGACAGGTCGCTCACCGGCGCGTTCCGCTACGGATCGTGGCACGAACACGTCGCCGGCTGGCTGGCGCGCGAGGGCGAACCGTCACTGCTCATCGTGCGCTACGAAGATATGCTGGCCGACCCCCGATCCGTCCTGCGCCGCGTCCTGAGCCATTTCGGCACGAATCTGTCGGATGAACGACTCGACGAGGCGGTCCGGCGCTCATCGGTTGACCGTGTGAACCGCGGCTTTCAGAACCAGGCGGCCACCAGGGAAAAGCAGTTTTCGGGAGGCCTTGGCGGCGGAAGCGGCCGACATCGTGAGATGTTCGGCGCCGACGACGAGTCATTGTTCATGCAGAAGGCCGGCGACACGATGAGGCGATTGGGCTACGTCCCAGGGGATGTTGACCATGCGTCACCGCGCCCCGCGTTGTCCTCAGCACCGCGTTCGTCCGCGTCGCCCGACCGTGTGCGGCGACTGCGCTCTGGGCATCGCACGTGTTGGATCAACGAACGTGTGGCCGCGCGTTTCGAACTTCTCGCAGATGAACGGATGCTGATCCACACGATCACGTCACTGCTGGATCGCCGGGCACGCCTCGTGACAACATTCAAGGATGACAGACGATCACTCGTGCGCTTATGGGAGTTGGATCACCGCAGATGGGTGGTCAAGCACTACCGGGGACCTGCCTGGAAGACATGGTGCCACCACATGGTGGCCCGCACGCCTGCGTGGCGAGAGTGGCACAGTGCCCGCCGCCTGCGACGCTGTGACGTTCGGGTCATGGATCTGATGGCGATCGTCCACGAGCACCGTGGCCACCGATCGTGCCAGGCCTTGATTTCGCCCTACGTCGATGCGCCGAACCTTCAGCAGTGGATCAACGAATCAGGGACAGGCCGGAACCAACCATCCGAACTCGATCGGCTTCGTGTTGCCGCTGCGGTGGGTCGACAAGTCGGCGAAATCGGCGCATCGGGGTACGCCAACCGCGATCACAAAGTCAGCAACATCCTGATCGATCGCGAATGTGAGCACGGGCGCGACGGGCCGGTGATCGTGGATCCGGCGCGGTTGAAGCGCCGCTCATCTGATCGAACGGCCTTTCGCATGCTTGCCCTGTTGGCATGGACCGCGAACAGGGCCGGCACCGTCACGTTTCGCGAACAGCTTGTCTGCCTGAGAGCGGCCCTTTCGGTGGATCAATCGCTGGCTCGGGGCCGCCGAAAACGGTTGCGCTTTTCTGTTGCGCAGGTGCAAAAGATCTTGAGTAATTTCCAGCGGAAGGCAGATGCCGTGCAAGCGCGACGATCGACATCGTGAAAGTCCGGGAATCCTCAAAACGCCATGAATATCCGAAACTTCTGCATCATCGCGCATATTGACCACGGCAAGAGCACGCTTGCCGATCGCATGCTCGAACTGACCGGGGCGGTCAGCGAGCGTGATATGCGCGAGCAGGTCCTGGACGGCATGGATCTGGAGCGCGAGCGCGGCATCACGATCAAGGCCTCGGCGGTGTGCCTGAATCACCTGCACAAGGGTGAGCCGTACCAGCTCAACGTCATCGATACGCCGGGGCACGTGGATTTCCACTACGAAGTCAGCCGGGCACTGACCGCGTGCGAGGGCGCGGTGCTCGTTGTGGACGCGACGCAGGGTGTCGAGGCCCAGACCGTGGCCAACGCCTATCTCGCCGCGGAGGCGAACCTCGAGATCATTCCCGTGATCAACAAGGTTGATCTGCCCTCGGCACGCCCGGACGACGTCGCCATGGAGATCGAGCAGATCCTGGGACTTCCCGCGGAGCAGTGCTTACACGTCTCGGCCAAGACCGGCCGGGGCGTGGCCGAGCTTCTGGAGGCGATCTGTGAACGGATGCCCGCGCCCGAGGTCGACCCCAAGTCGCCGACCCGGGCCATTGTCTTCGACAGCGTCTACGACGATTACCGCGGGGTGATCGTCTATTTCCGCCTGTTCGATGGCCGGCTCAACGTCAACGACCGGATCCGGATGATGGGCACCGGCCGGTCGTACGTCATCAGCGAATTAGGCAAGTTTACGCCGTCGATGCTCCGCCAGAAGACGGCGATGGTGGCGGGCGAGGTCGGATACCTCGTCGCCGCGATCAAGAGTATCGACGATGTGAACATCGGCGACACGATCACGCTGGAGTCCGTACCGGCTTCGCAGCCGCTGCCGGGCTATCGCGAGCCCCAGCAGATGGTGTTCTGCGATTTCTATCCCGCCGCAGACACGCAGTTCGACGAACTGCGCGACGCCGTGGAACGGTTGCGCCTGAATGATGCGAGCTTCACGTTCGTTGCGCAGTCGTCCGACGCACTGGGGTTCGGGTTCCGCTGCGGCTTCCTCGGCATGCTGCACATGGACATCATCCAGGAACGTCTCGAACGCGAGGCCCAGGTGCACGTCGTGCAGACCGCTCCCACGGTGACGTACGAGATTGGCCTGCGCGATGGGAAGGACCTGACGATCACCAACCCCGCGGATCTGCCTGACATGTCGAATGTGGTGGAGATCCGCGAACCGTTGGTGCACGTCGAGATCATCACGCCGACGCAGGCCATCGGCGACCTGATTAAGCTCTGCGAACAGCGACGCGGTGTCTACCGAAGGCAGGTATTCGTCTCTGAAACGCGACAGATCCTCGAATACGACCTGCCGCTGGCCGAGATCATCTACGACTTTTATGACAAGCTGAAGAGCATGACGCGCGGCTACGGCACCATGGATTACACACTGGTGGGATTCCGAGCCGACAAGCTGGTCAAACTCGATGTCCTTGTGAATGGGGAGCGGGTGGATGCACTATCGGTAATTGTGCACCGGCAGCACGCGGAACAGAGAGGCCGGTCGCTGCTGCTGCGCCTCAAGAAGGAGATCGACCGCCACCTGTTCGAGATACCGCTCCAGGCCGCGATCGGCGGGAAGATCATTGCCCGCGAATCCATCAAGGCGATGGGCAAGAAAGTGACCGCCAAGTGTTACGGCGGTGACGTGACGCGCAAGCGAAAACTCCTGGAGAAGCAGAAAGAGGGCAAGAAGCGGATGAAACGTGTTGGCGCCGTGGACATTCCGCAGGAAGCGTTCATGGCGGTACTCGAGCCGGGAGAGTGAGCAAGAGCAGGAAATCAGAAGATCAAGAGAGCAGGAAATGGGGAAAGTGCAAAAGTCTGCCGTGTGATCGGCCGATTGTTGGGCGGCGCCTATCCGGCAGTGGAAGCGGTGTCCGGATTAGACGGGACATTCGATCTGAGCGCCGGGTGGCCGGCTGATAAAATTTCCTGCTCTTCTGCTTTCCTGCTCTCTCGCTCTATTCCGCGCCCGCCTGTATCGATCAGGAAAACCCCGAATATTTCGAAAAGACGGTCTGTGACTTGCGTCGCTTGCTCGCCACGGTGGTGAATCGTTTGCTTTGTCTGTGCGGATGCATCGCAGAAATTCAAGAAAGTGATCGTGCCTCAAGGCCAAGCGCAGTTAAAGTCCCGCAAACGGGGTGACGATTGTAAACGCTGAGGCCGTGGCGGTCGCTTGTTCGGGGGCCCACGAAGGCATGGTGGCAGTGTTGCAGCAGTGTATTCGGCTCAGCAGTTGGGCCGGTGGTTCGAGGAAGCACCGAGTAGGCCAACCCGGCATGGCCGGGATGGACCATACAGGAGAAATGTTCATGTTGACACGAAAGGCGATCAAGAAGGGCTTCACGCTGGTTGAAATTCTGATCGTGGTCGTGATTCTCGGCATTCTGGCCGCGATCGTGATCCCGCAGTTCACCAGTGCAAGTGAGTCGGCGAAGCGCAGCAGCGTCATATCGCAGCTCCATACGATCCGAAGCCAGCTCGAGTTGGCGCAGATTCAGCACAACGGATCCTACCCCGATCTGGTGACGAGCCAGTGGGTGCCGTTGACCACGGAAACCGAACCGGATTTGGCCTACACGGCCAGCGACGCCAGCGGCAACGAAATGGGGCCCTATATGCAGCAGGCGCCCGTGAATCCGTTCTCGGCGCTGAACATCCCTTCCACCGTGGCGGCTGATAACAGTGGCGCATGGGAGTACGATCGCCAGTCCGGCCGCATCCGGGCCATCATCCCCGCGGCCAAGATAGCCGAGCTGGATTTCTCGACTAACGACGCGCTCCCGTAAATCAGTTGATCGTTGAGAATGAATCACCCCGGTTTCACCGCCGGGGTGATTTTTTTTTGCGCCCAGCGGGCGGACTGTTCGAGGGTGCGAAGAAGCGGACGTCCGGCTCAGAAATAGTGTTATCGGATCCAATGCCCGCCACATCGCCATGTCGGCAGCGTCTTTGGGGCGGGAAGTTTTGTTCGCAATCGTAATCGGTGACCACAGTCGCCCCCGGATCTGGTCGATCTGAGGCGCTAAGTACTCTTCAAGGAGCTATGCGATGCGTTCATTGCGCTACCTGAATACGGTCCTGACGGTCATCGCGATTCTGCTGACACTCCAACTGTGGACCCTCTGGACCACGGGCGGCCGAGACGACGGCCGCATGGTCGATGTCGCGTCTGTGGCCCGTGCGGGCGGCATACCCAACGCCGGAATGCAGCGAAAGCAGGCGAACGACCTTCTTAAGACGCTGATAAAGAAAACCGAAGAGTTAACGGGCCTGTTCAAGAGCGGCCGCGCGCGGATGCGGCTTGAGCAGACTCCCGGCAAGGACGCCAAGTAGAACCCTGACGAGATTTATTGAACCTTGAATCACCGCATTGGCAAACTTGGCGCATTCACCTTGATCGAGGTATTGGTCGTGGTGGTGATCATCGGCATCGCCGGCGCCATCGTCGTGCCGCAACTGCTTGCGCCGAGCAGCCTGGGAACCCAGGCAGCCGGGCGAGCCGTGATCGCAGACATCATTTATGCCCAGAGCGATGCGGTGGCGCATCAGAAGGCACGGAAAGTCATCTTCGACGCGGCCACCGATTCCTACCGCTTGACCGACGACGCGGACACCAATCTTGTCGCCAATTGGATTGGCGGGGCGCAGTACGTGGTGTCATTTTCCAACGACAGTCGCTTCCAGGGTGTCACCCTGGACAACATTAATTTTGGCGGCACGTCGACGCTGGAATTCGACGACCTCGGATCACCCATCAGCGGTGGCAACCTCGAGGTCGTGGGTGACACATCGCGATATTTGATCTCGGTCGCGGCCCTGACGGGTCGCGTCACGATTCAGCCACAGTAGTGGGAGGTTAGTGTTCTGGATGATCGGAGTTCACCGCAGACGGAAGGGAAATCGGGGCTATTTGCCAAGGAGCCGACCATGAGTCAGCCAAAGCGTAATTCAATCGGTGTCGTTTTTTTTTTCCTCCTGGGGTGGTTCTGTGCCAGTTCGGCAATCGGGGAAGAAGGCGATGCCTCCGGACTCTTCGGTGAGGTGAATCCCACTGCCGCGACGTCGCCCGAAGCGCCCGCCGCACAGGGGACCGAGCAGGCGCAGTCCAGCCTCTTTGCTGAGAGCAATCAGGGCGGGACGCCCGCTGATTCGTCCGACCCGACCGTCGCGGTCGGGTCGTTCGGGCAGATCGATCTGCACGTCAATAACCTGGATGTCACAAAGGTCCTTCAGTTGCTGAGCATTCAGTCAGAGCGCAACATCGTCGCCAGTCGCAACGTCGCCGGGACCGTCTCGGCCGACCTCTACAGCGTCGACTTCTACGAAGCGATGGACGCGATTCTCCAGCCCAACGGTTTCGGCTACCAGGAGAAGGGCAGCTTCATCTACGTTTACACGGCGGCGGAGTTGCAGACCATCCAGGAAGAACAGCAGCGACTCATCGTGAGGCTCGTTCGGCTGAACTACATCCCCGCAGCGGACGCGGTCGAATTCGTCAAGCCGCTTCTGTCGCAGCACGGATCGGTCACGGTGAGCGCCGCGACGGCCAAGGGATTCCAGCCGACGATCTCCGACGACGGCGAAAACTCCTGGGGACACCAGGACACGCTGATGATTCGCGACATGGAGGATAACATCGATCAGATCGGCGCCGTGCTCAAGGAACTCGACACGCGTCCCAAGCAGGTGCAGGTCGAGGCGACGATCCTCGAGGCGAAGCTCAACGAAGACAACAACCTCGGCGTGGATATGACCATCCTTGCCGACTTCGACATGAACCAGTTCGTCAACCCGCTCAGCACCGTGGCCAGCCTGATCAACGGCACCGTCGTAGGTGACGGCCAGGCTTTCGAGACCAGCGTGGGTCATACCGACACCGGCGAGTCCGGCGTTCGGGTGGGTCTGCTGTTCAATGAAGTCGCCGCGTTTATCAAGGCGCTCGACAAGGTCACCGACACGACCATCCTGGCCAATCCCAAGGTTCTGGTGCTCAATCGCCAGCGGGCGGATCTGCTGGTCGGCGAGCGGCTTGGCTACATCAGCACGACCCAGACCGAAACGTCCGAGACCCAGACGGTCGAATTCCTCGACATCGGCACCCAGTTGACCGTGCGACCCTTTATCAGCGATGACGGATTCATCCGTCTGGAACTGCGGCCTTCGATCTCTGACGGCAGCACGCAGGCCGTGGCGGGATTCGTCATTCCCAACACGACGAACGAAGAGCTGGTGACCAACATCATCGTGCGTAACGGGCAGACCGTCGTCCTCGGCGGCCTCTTCAAGGAAGATACCACCGTCTCGCGACGCCAGGTGCCGTTCCTCGGCAACGTCCCGATTCTCGGGGCAGGCTTCCGCGGACAGGACGACGATTTCGACCGCACCGAGGTGATCTTCCTGATCAAGACGACGATCATGAAGGATCAGTCGCTGTTCGCCGAGGGCGAGCGCGTCGCCGACAGCGTCTCACTGGCACGCATCGGTGCCCGGCAGGAACTGCTGCCCTGGTCGCGCACCAAGCTCGTGGCCGCGCACATGCGTGAGGCGCGTCAGCACCTCGACGCCGGAAACGACGACAAGGCTCTCTGGTCATTGAACATGGCGCTGCGACTCGACCCGACCTTCGTCGCGGGCCTGCGGATGAAAGAGCAGCTTTCGGGCGAGCGCGTCTACTGGCCTGACCGCAGCCTGATGAAAGATGCCGCCGCGAAGTACATTGACACCAAGATGGGCCTCAGCGATGACGGCGAAGACGTCAGTGCCGAGGCTGGCCTGGCCGATGAGGTGACGAGATCTGCGAGCGACGAGGACACCGCCTCAGGCATTGAGGGTCCCACCGCAGCGGCCGAGACTGATGGTTTGGATGCTGTGGTCGCCGACGACGAGTCGATCGTCCAGCAGGCCGATGCCGAGGTGATCGGTGAGGAGTCATTGGACTGAATCGCTCATCCGACCTTCACGGTCGGCGACACCATGGAGACGCACAGGTGATGAATCCCCGAACACACAGGATCGTCAGCGGATTGGTGGGCACGGTCGTCGTGCTCATCGCATCCGGATGCGCCGACCGACACAACGAATCGGTCAACGCGGCGTCGGCTCGATGGATGATGCTGCGATCGACGCAGATGCTGGCGCTGGCGCACCAGCAATTCGAGGCCGGCGACCTGGAACAGGCGGGAAAGTCGGTTGCTGAGGCGTTGAGCGTCGACCAGACCAATGCCCCGTTGCTGGTCCTCGCGGCCCGAATCTGTCTGGAGCAGGGCCACCTGGAGCGCAGCTATCACCTTCTGAACAAGGCCATAGAGTGTGACCCGGAACTGCCCAAGGCCCAGTATTACAAGGGCCTGGTCATGGAGCGATGGCGCAAATTCGACGCCGCCCTGATCTGCTACCAGCACGCCTACGGATTGGAAGCGGACAACGTGGCGTACCTGCTTGCCGTCAGCGAGATGCTCGTGGCCATGGATCGCGTGGAAGAGGCGATCGAGATTCTGGAAAGCAAGCTGAACTATTTCGAGCAGAACGTGGGAATTCGTGAGGCGATCGGAAGGCTCCACGTGATCCAGCGCCGGTTCGAATTGGCCGTGGACTATTTCGAACGAGCACAGCTCCTGCAGCCCGACGATCTTCAGCTTCGCGAAGAGCTGGCGATGGCGCGGATTGGCGCCGGCCAGTACCTCGATGCGGCACAGGAACTGCATGATCTCTGCGACCAGTTGCAGGGCGATGACCATCGATACCTTCGCATTGCACTGATCACGGCGTACCAGGCCGCTGGACGCCTCGACGCTGCCAGGGAAGTCTGCTTCGATCTGACCCGGCGCAATCCGAAGGACACCGAGGCGTGGCGCCGACTCGCCGACCTCTCCTGGGAGCAGAACGACCTGACCTCAGCGCTCACGGCCGCCGGCCGGGTGTGCAAGCTCGCACCGGAACGCCCCGACGGCTATCTGATGGCCGGCATGGTCTGGCAGAAGCGCGGCAATTCGAAGCGGGCGCTCGAACTGTTCCAGGTGGCGGCCCAGGCCGACAGGACCAGCGCCAAGCCGTCCCTCCTTCAAGGCATCACCCTCGAGCAGGCCGGCCAACTCGCCGCTGCCGCCGAGGCGTACCGCGAAGCGCTTCGCCGCGAGCCCAACGATCCCCGAGCCCGAAAGCTTCTCGCCCGCGTGGAAGCGCGGTTGTAGTTGCAAATCGGTTCTCGGCAGCGATATCGATAACAAACAACAAATAGAAAATAGTCAATAGTTAATATTTATTGTTGACTATTTTCTATTTGTTATTTGCTATCGGTCGTGGCATGACTTGCGTCGCGCGGGACGAACTTGATTCGCGGCGGTCGACAGGGGGAGAAGGCGTTACGTCACTCCCTATGCGCTCGCGACGGCGCTTGCGACCCTTCGTCGCTCCCTCGCTCCCTCGCTCTGCCCCTTCCCCTTCACACATCCAGCTCTTCCGCTTCCTGGGCGCGATCCATGATGAAGCGGAAGCGGGCGGATGGGTCCTTACCCATCAGGTCGCTGATGACGCGCTCGGTCTGAAGTGCGTCGGCGATGTCGATACGCAGCAGGCGGCGCGTTTTCGGATTGAGCGTGGTCTGCCACAGCGTCTTGGGCATCATCTCCCCGAGTCCCTTGAAGCGGGTGATTTCGGATTTGGCCTTCGTGCCGTGCTCTTTGACGATCCGGTCCCGGTCATCATCGCTCTGGGCCCAGTAGGTCTGCTTGCCGATGTCGATGCGGTAGAGCGGTGGCTGGGCCAGGAACACCCTGCCGTTTGTTATCAGTTGCGGCATGTGGCGATAGATGAAGGTCAGCAGCAACGTCGTGATGTGATGGCCGTCGCTGTCGGCGTCCATCAGCAGGATCACACGGTCGTAGCGCAGGCTGCCCAGGTCAAAATGCTTGCCAAGGCCGCAACCGAGCGCGGTGACGATATCCGATAACTCCTTGTTCTCCAGAACCTTGTTCAGCGAGGCGGATTCGACGTTCAGAACCTTGCCGCGCAGCGGCAGGACCGCCTGCAGCGTCCGATCCCGCGCCTGCTTCGCCGAACCGCCTGCCGAGTCGCCTTCGACGATGAACAGTTCGCTGTCGGATGACGGGCCTGCCGTGCAGTCGCTGAGCTTGCCAGGCAGGTTCAGACGCCCGCTCGTGGCGGTCTTACGGGTCACCTGCTGCGAAGCGGCCCGCGACGCCTCGCGTGCCCTTGCCGAGAGAATAATTCGGGCCACGATGGATTCGGCGGTGCTGCGGTTGTGGTTCAGCCAGTGCTCCAGGGCCGGGCGAAGCAGGCCGTCGATCTGTCCCTGCAGATCGGGGTTATTCAGACGGTCTTTCGTCTGTCCCTGAAACAGGGGGTCGGTCAGGAACACGGAAAGCACCGCGTGCAGGCCTTCACGGATGTCCTCAGCCGCGATTGACACCCCCCGCGGCGCGAGCTTGTGGGTTTCGACGTAGTTGCGTATCGCCTTTCCGACACCGGCCCTGAATCCGTTTTCGTGCGAACCGCCCGAACCCGTGGGGATGCCGTTAACGTAACTGCGCAGATGCTCGTCGGTCGATTCGGTCCACTGGACGATCGCCGCAACGCGCCCGGTGCCGCCGTCCTGATCCTTTTCGATGGTGAACGGTGCTTCGTGTACGGGTTTGGCTGAGCGCTCCGCGACGATCCGTTCAAGGTAGTCGCGCAATCCCTGCTTGTGCTGGAAGGTGTACTTCTCGCCGGTGACCTGGTCGTCGAACGCGACCTTGACACCCTTGTGCAGGAAGCTGACCACTTCGAGCCGGTCCCGGATCGATTCCGGATCGAATTCGGTTTTGGGAAATATCGTAGGGTCGGGGTGGAAGAAGATCGTCGTTCCCGACCCCCGCGCCGGGCCGAGCTTCTTCAGCGGGCCCAGCGGCTGGCCCGCCTTGAACCGCATTTCCCACTTGAAGCCGTCGCGTTTCACCGTGGCGATCAGCCGTTTGGACAGGGCGTTGACGACGCTGGCGCCGACACCGTGCAGGCCGCCGGCGGTCTTGTAGCTGCCGTTGCCGACATCGAATTTTCCGCCGGCGTGGAGCGTTGTCAGGATGACTTCGAGAGCCGGTTTGCGCGTCTTGGGATGTCGATCGACCGGAATCCCCCGGCCGTTGTCGGATACGGTCACGGACGTACCGTCGCGGTGCAGAGTCACGTCGATCTCTGAGGCGTGAGCGTTCATCGCCTCGTCTACCGAGTTGTCAAGGACCTCCCACACCAGATGGTGCAGCCCCGCGGAGCCGACACCGCCGATGTACATCCCCGGACGCTTGCGCACCGGGTCGAGGCCCTCGAGGACGGTGATGTCTTTGGCTGTGTAGGTTCTGGTCATTGGGGGAGAGGCACGTAGGTACGAAGGCACGTAGGCACGAAGGGGGGAGTGCCGAAGGTAAGCGACGCCGAAGTTCGTATCGGCGATCTTCGAATAGACGAGCAATGGGGACCGTGGCCGCGAACGATCACGGATCCCCGTGCCGGAACCCTTCGTGCCTTCGTGCCTTTGTGCCGTCGTACCTGTTCCATGTCTAGGCGCCCTATTCTTCTAACGAAACCAACTCCAGTTGCCGCCTTTCGATGCTGGCGAATCGTCCCCTCTTCATTATTTTCCGCCCTTTCCCGCCACGACCCGTCACTTCGTATTTCGCCGTGCTGATCGTGCGGCGGTTGCCCTGGCCGGTGATGACCTCCAGAAGGTCGCGATCGCCGCGCGACGCGCGGAATCCGACGACCTGGTCGTCCTTGGCGACCTTGATGAGTATCACGCCCTTGCCGGGGCCCGCAAGGTAGTTGATCTCCTCGACCGGGCACAGGCATGCGCTGGCCTGGCGCGTGGCGGCAATAATCGTTTCGTCGCCGTGGACCACTTCGACGCCGACAACCACCGCGGACTTCGCCGGTCTGGCGAAGCGGCGGCCGCTGCGCGTGCTCGACTCGACGAAGGGCTCGAACCCGAACCGCAGGCTGTAGCCGTCGCTGGTCACCGCGACGGCGTGAGTGTCCGGTGCATAGTCCGGCTGCTTGGGATCCTCGCGAATGTCGCCGATGATGCGCGAATCGAGGCTGAATGCGGCCACGACCTTCTCGCCGTCCTTGAGCTTGAACAGCTTCTGGATCGGTTCACCGTACCCGGTCGTGGCCGGCACGTCGGTGATGCGGCAGGTATAGGCCGTGCCGAAGTTTGTAAAAAATGCGCAGGCGGCCCGGGTGCTTCCACCGAACAGCGCCAATACCTCGTCGCCCTCGCGAAGCCGCGTCGAGGCCGGGTCGCGGATCTCCTTCTGGCGTTTGACCCAGCCGTCCCGGGTCACGAGCACGTGGTTGTCTTCGACCACGATGAAATCGTCGGCCTTGTACTGCGGTTCGTCGTCGATCGCTTCGATCTTCGTCCTCCGCTGGTCGTTGGCTGCGTGAGTTTTCCGGATCTGCTCGATCTCGCTGCCGAAGACGTCGCGCAGGGCCTGATCGCTCTTGAGAAGCTTCGTGATCTGCGAGACTCGGTTTTTCTTCTCCTTCAACTCGTCACGGATAATCTTGATCTCGAGGCGGGCCAGGCGGTACAGCTTCAGTTCGAGGATCGCGTCGGTTTGTTCGGCGTCGAGACCGTAGCGTTTCATGATCGCCTTCGCCGCGTCCTGCTTCCCGTCGCTGCCACGGATGATGCGAATGATCTGGTCGAGGGCGTCGAAAACGGTGGCGAACCCCTCAAGGATGTGCATGCGCCGCTTGAGCTGCTCCAGTTCGTGCTCGAGCCGGCGCGTGACGACCTGAATCCTGAAATTGATGAAGTGCAGCAGGATCGCCCGCAGGTCGCAGCGTTCGGGGCGGCCGACAAGCGGGTTCTCGGTCGGCGTCAGGCATGTCAGGTTGACGTGGAAGCTGGTCTGCAGCGGCGTGTGCTTGAACAGATACGCCATGATCTTTCGGGCGTCGGCATCCTTCTTCATCTCCAGTTCGATCCGCACGTCGTCGGTGGACACGTCCTTCACGTTCAGCAGATGTGGAAGCTTGCAGCCGATGATCGTTTCTCCGATGCGCTCGACGAGCTGGGCTTTGTTCACCGCGTACGGGATGGACGTGATGTTGACAAAGCGGCTGCCGTGGCGGATGGGTCCCATGTCATAGGTCGCCCGGAGGCGCAGCGGGCCCGTGCCGCTCTCGTAGATGTCCCGCAGCTCGACAATTGTGTTCAGCAACTGTCCCCCGGTCGGAAAATCAGGGCCCTTGATGTATTTGCAGAGTTGATGGGTCTTGAGCTCGGGATCTTTCAGCAGTGCCAGCAGCGCCTGGCACACTTCGCCGAGGTGGTGTGGCGGGATATTGGTCGCCATGCCGACGGCAATACCCGTGGCGCCGTTGACCAGCAGGTTGGGGATGCGGGCGGGCAGCACCACCGGTTCGTGTTTCGTGTTGTCGTAGTTCGGGCGGAAGTTGACCGTGTCCAGGTGCGTTTCGGTGAGCATCTCTTCGGCGATCGGGGTCAGACGGCACTCCGTGTAGCGCATCGCCGCGGGCGCGTCGCCATCGAGCGATCCGAAGTTTCCCGACCCATCGACCAGCGTCTTCCGCATGGCGAAGGGCTGGGCCATGCGAGCCAGCGCGTCATAGATGGAGCTGTCTCCGTGGGGGTGGAAGTGTTGCATCACCGACCCGACCACGCCGGCGCATTTGCGGTGTTTGGCGTCCGACCGGATCCGGTCCTGCCACATCGTGTAGAGAATGCGGCGCTGGACGGGCTTCAGGCCGTCGCGCACGTCGGGCAGGGCACGGCTGGTGATGACCGAAAGCGCGTAATTAAGGTAGCGCTGCTGGGCGGCATCGTGCAGCGCTACACCCTGGCCGTTGCCGTCGCCGCCCGGAGCCGCGTCGTCGAAAAGCATCCGGTCGCGGCCGGTCGTGGCGGTGGTCTTGCGTCGTTTGGATCCGGGGCGTCGGGCCAAGACGATCGCCCTCCCTGGCGGTGCTTAAGGTCGTCTCCCGCAAACCCGCCTGGCGTCGGCCGGCTGCAAATCCCGTGGGCGGCGTCGTCCTGCATCGGCGATGCACTGCGACATCGCCTGCTTCGGCCTCCTTGCCCACGGGATTCTCGCTCGGCCTTGGGCCGACGGCTGGCTTACGGGACACGACCTATTGGGGTCGTGGGTCCATTGTCTTGTCGGCACGATAGGGGGAAAAGCGGGGGAAAACAAGGCGGAAGAAAGCGACCCGCCACGGCGGGTAAACTCTGCGACGGAGCGGGAGAGAGGAAGAGCAGGAAAACAGGAAATTGAAAAGGTATCAAAGCAGTCCGACTCCTCGATTTCCTGTGCTCTTGCTTTTCTGATTTTCTGCTTTCTCCCCCTCCCTCCCTTCGCAACTGCTTCTTTCCCCATTTTCCCTCTGCCAACTATCATCCCCCCTATGCAACGCACCCTCGGCATCGACCCAGGTTTAAGAATGACCGGCTACGGCGCCGTGGCGTTGGGCGACGGCGAACTCGAACCGGCGCTCGTGGAGGCCGGCGTCATTCGTCTCGACAGCGAGTCCAGTATGGAGCAGCGCCTGGAACTGCTCGATCATGACCTGGATCAGATCATCGTTCGACTCAAGCCGACCTGTATGGTGGTCGAGAAGCTCTATGCGCATTACCGGCACCCCCGCACCGCGATCCTCATGGCCCACGCACGCGGCGTGATCCTTCTGAGCGCCCAGAAGCGGGGCGTATGCGTGGACCACCTGCCTGCCACCGAAGTAAAAAAAGCCGTCACCGGCTACGGCCACGCCTCCAAGCAGCAGATGCAACTTGCTGTCGCTTCGCAGCTGCGCCTCGACAAGCCGCCCCATCCACCCGACGTTGCCGACGCCCTTGCGATCGCCCTGACCCACGCCCGCCGCGCGGCGGTGGCGAGGTTGTGAATTGCAGGGGGGATCTTTCGGAGTTGACAGGATCACAGGATGGGAAGAAGAGATCTACAGGATCTGCGCAAGCGAGAGAGCAAGAGAGCAGGAAATCATGAAAACAGAAAATCTGAGGAGCAGGACTACTTTCCTGCTTTTTCTGATTTTCCGCTTTTCTGCTCTGCTGCTCTAACCGTCCCGTGATCCTGTCAACTCCCCGTTCCCCTCAGGCGTCGGCCACGATTTCGTAGATCGTTCCGCCGATGACCACCTGCACCTGTGGGCCGACGGCGAGCCACGAGCGAGCGTTGGCATGCCGCTCCATGAGCTTGAAGTATCTGTTCGAACCGAATTTGATTTTCTCTCGCTTCGCGTCGGGTTCGTCCGCGATCGTGGCGTCCACCCAGCCGTCGCTGTGGCGATAGAAGGTCTTTCCGCCGACGTAACGGGGAATAAGCTCGTTCCTTGCCGCGCCGGCCGGCCCGGCGTGCTCAAGCGTCTCAGGCATACCCCACGTGTGCGAATCAGAACGCGCCCGAACAAATTGCTTCCCTGCAATGGGCCCCGGCATCGTCTCGGCCGCTTTGAGTCGGCGCGATTCCACGGAAGTACGGACGGCTCTTGCGCCGCTGCGCTCAGCGCTCATCGCTTCGAAGTTTCTGCGCAGGTCACGCACCTGCGTCCGCCGCCCCCGCATGGGACTCATCGGCAGCAACGCATCGCTGGCGATCTGTTCGCGGTCGTCCCGTTCATCTTCAAGGATCAGGTACGCCGTATAGGGCGTCACGATGCCGTAGCGCCGCGCGAGTTGTGCGACCTCGTCGCGCAGTTCCTGATGCTCTACGTGCAAACGGATCTGGTCGAGCAGGTAACCGACGCGATGTGTCGCCCAGAGGCGCGGAATGAACGCATGGCCGCCGTCGGCGCCCGCCTTGGCGAAGTGGGCTTCGTAGTCGAGAGCCTTTACGGCGCCGTTCACCTTGCCCTTGAGGGCCACCGACACGCGGCCGTGTCCGGTGTACCGGCCGAGGACGACGAGCTGGTCGCCCTTGAAAAGATTGGGCAGCGGCGCGGGGCACATCTGCTGGATCCGTACGGGCCCGTCCCATTCCAGTGACGCGTCGGTGAGCACGGGCGAGCTGATGTCGGTGCCGATGCCGAAGCAGAAGACGCGGGGCGGCTTCTTTCCGCCGGCTTCGGTGGCCGAGGCGAGGATCTGGTCTTCGTCGGTGGTGCCGACGGTCGGTCGCCCGTCGGTCAGGAAGATGACGACGCTCGGGCGATCGCCCGGCTTCAAACGTTTCACGGTGGCGAGCAGGGCCGCTTCGATGGCGGTGCCGCCGATCACCGCAAAATTTTCGATGAACTCGGTAGCCCGTTTTCTGTTGTCCGCGGACGCATCGACGACCCCGTCGAAAAGTGATTCGGCCTCTGTGCTGAAACGGACAATCTGGAAACGATCGCCCCTATTGAGGTTCGCGACACAGAACCGCAGCGCCCGTTTCGCCTGTGCAAGTTTCTCGCCGGCCATGGGCCCGGAGGTATCGACCACAAACACCACGTCCTTGCGAATGACCTGATCGTCTTTGACATCCAGGCCCGGCGATGCCAGAAGAAGGAAGGGACCGTCCGCGTCGTCGCCGTCGTGGTAGGTCATGAGGTTCAACGCGATGTCGCTGCCGGTTCGTGTAGCGTAGTAGAGCTCGAAATCTCTGTCCGGCGTGACGCCGTGCTGCTCGAAGCCGATCACTGCTTCGCGGTCGCCCTTGCGGCTGACGTCCACCTAGCGACTGGGAGAGTAGACCGTTTTGAGCACGTCGACGGATTTCAGATTCACGCGAACCGACGCGTCCGCGACCGGCTGCGCATTGAATGTCCTGATCTTGAAAGGTGCGCGGTAGCCGATCAGGCCGGAATCATTGCGCAGAATCTGCGTGTAAGCGAGGCGCACGCGCCGTGTCGAATGGGGCTCAATAGGAAATATCCGCACGCGCAGCATGCCGCGCCCCACGTATTCCATCAGGGCCGGGTCGCGCTTCGAGCGGACGATGTCCTCGTAGATCTTGCGGGCCTTGTCGGCGTCGAGCAGCTCCGCCTGAGTCAATGTCCCGTCGATCTCCAGCTCGAACTTGTCGATCTCGGCGCCATCGGGCAGGGGGTAGAAGTAGTGTCCCTCCAGTTGGGACGCGTGCGGGTTGTAGAAGTCCTGATCCACCTCCGTGGTGGCAACCTGGTCGGTGATCGAGACGCTCACCTGATGGCGGCGGCATTCAAGGCCCACCGGGGCCGATGGTGTCGGGCGGGGCAGCGGCGTCGGCCAGTGGGTGACCACCAGGACCTGGGCCAGGACCGACGATGACAGCAGCAGGATGAGACACGGGGCATAGAAGAGGCGGATCGCTTTCATCGCGTTTTCCTATGGGGTGGCGGGGCGGAGGGCAGGCGCGTAGGCGGGCAGAGTCCTGTCCATTTGGACGCGGCCGAGGCATCGGGGTTCCCTTTTTTCCCATCCGCCTGGTCAGACCGGGCGGATGGGATCGTGCCGGGAGCATCTGAACCCAGGGGGGCTTGCGGTGTCAGATATACTGCGGTCAATGAGCTTCCTGCTCGGCATCGATATCGGCACCTCCGGGACCAAGACGCTGATCTGCGATGCCCGCGGGCGCGTGAAGGCGACTGCGACGGCCGATCACACGGTCGAGTCGCCGAGGCCGGGCTGGTCGCAGCAGGATCCCGGTCAATGGTGGGCTGCGACGTGCCGCGCGACGCGCGCCGTTCTGCGCAAGGCGAAGGTCCGGGCCGACCAGGTGGGCGCGATCGGCCTGTCGGGACAGATGCACGGTTCGGTTTTTCTCGCCGGCGGCGACAAGGCCCTGCGTCCCGCGATACTCTGGAACGATCAGCGCACGGGGTATGAGTGTGACGAGATCGAACGGCGGGCCGGAGGCCGGCGCCGCCTGATCCGGATGGTCGGCAACCCGGCGCTGACCGGCTTTACGGCGCCCAAGATTCTCTGGGTTCGAAGACACGAGCCGCGCGTCTACGAGAAGACGCGACACATTCTTCTGCCCAAGGACTACATCCGCTACCGGTTGACCGGGGAGTATGCCACGGACGTGGGCGACGCATCCGGGACGCTGCTGCTGGACGTCAAGAAGAGGCAGTGGAACCGGAAGCTCATCTCGCTGCTGAAGATCGACCCCGACCTGCTGCCCGACTGCCACGAATCCCACGAGATCACAGGGCGATTAACGGCGGCCGCGGCGAAGGCGCTGGGCCTCAAAGCCGGCGTACCCGTCGCGGGAGGTAGCGGCGATCAACCCGCCGGCGCCGTCGGCAACGGCATCGTCGCCTCCGGCATCGTCAGCGCGACGCTCGGCACCAGCGGCGTTGTGTTTGCCCACGCCGACAAGCCGATCTACGACCCGCAAGGCAGGGTCCATACCATGTGCGCCGCGGTCGCGGGTAAGTGGTGCGTTTTCGGGTGCATGCTTTCGGCGGGCGGATCGCTGCAGTGGTTTCGCAACCAGATGGCCGCGGCCGAGATGGCCCAGGCGGCGCGACAGAAGATCGATCCGTACGAACTGCTGATGGCCCAGGCCGCGAAGGCCGAGCCGGGTTGCGAGGGTCTGTTCTTCCTGCCCTATCTCACCGGAGAGCGCTGCCCCTGCGCCGACCCGGACGCTCGCGGCGGCTGGATCGGCCTCACGGCGCGGCACGACCGCGCCGCCATGATCCGCAGCGTCGTCGAGGGCGTGACTTTTGGTATGGCCGACGCGCTGGCCATCATGCGTTCCATGGGCATCGCCGTGAAATCCGTGCGCCTCTCCGGCGGCGGGGCCCGCAGCGCGATGTGGCGACAGCTCCAGGCGGAAATCTACGATCGGCCCGTCGTGACGATCAACGCGGCGGAAGGTCCCGCGTACGGCGCCGCGATCCTGGCCGGCGTCGGCACGGGCGTCTGGGCCAGCGTGCCGCAGGCGTGCAAGGCGGTGATCCTCGAAACGCAGCGCCTTCGTCCGCACCGGAAGCTCGCCGCCCTCTATGCCCGGCACCACCGCCAGTACCAGCGCCTCTACGCCGCGATGCGCGGCGAGTTCGAGCGCATGGCGAAGCTATAATCGACCATGACGAAAGATCTGCGATTCGATCATGTCGAGCCGACGCCGGAGAAGCACTTCCTGAACCGCCGCCAGTTTCTCGGGGCTGCCGGTGTCTGCGGCGCGGCTGCTGCCGTGGTCGCCATCGGTTACCGGTATTCACCACTGCGCACGGATGACGACTTCGTGATGGCCGCCGAATTGTCGCCGCCGTCGCGGTCCGCACACGACACGGTCCTGCGCCCTGGCATCGCGCGGCCCGCGGTGCTCGAACGCTTTCCCGCCGCCCGCAATCCCGCGTATGACATTGAGCGGCCCTTGACGGATCAAATTGCCGCGGGCACCCACAACAACTTCTACGAGTTTCTGCCCGGCCGAGCGGGTCCGGTCTGGCAGTTGGTCAACGATTACCAGCCCGATCCGTGGACGATCGAAGTGACGGGGCAGTGTCGCAAGCCGCGAACGTTCGACATCGATGCGATGTTCAAGCTGTTCGAACAGGAGGAGCGCACGTATCACTTCCGTTGCGTCGAGCGATGGGCGATGGACGTGCCGTGGACCGGCTTCGAATTGAATAAGCTGCTAAAGGCAGTGGAACCGACCGCCGACGCCAAGTTCGTGCGCTTCGTGAGTCTGAAGCGCGACGACCAGATGCCCGGTGTGCGCGATCAGCCGCAGTATCCCTGGCCCTATTTCGAGGGGCTTCGGATGGACGAGGCGATGAATCAACTCACGCTCATGGTGACAGGCGTCTACGGCCGGCCGCTGCCGCGACAGCACGGCGCCCCGTTTCGCGTCATCGTGCCGTGGAAGTACGGCTACAAATCTCCCAAGGCGATCGTGAAAATCGAACTGGTCGCCAAGCAGCCACCGACCTTCTGGAACGACGTCTCGCCGCGCGAGTACGGATTCCTCTCCAACGTGAACCCGCGCGTGCCCCACCCGCGCTGGAGCCAGGCCAGGGAGCGCATGCTCGGTACCGGCGAAACGCGCCAGACGGAAATCTACGCGGGCTACGGCCGGTACGTCGCGGGGATGTACGGATAAGATCCGGGTTAAGCGGTCGATGGCACTCTTAGTATTGACTGAGAATAGCGGCTATTTTCAAACGTAACATTTTGTCAATAAGTGCGTTACATCGCTGTCGCATCTGACGTCGTTTCTCTCTGCGTTTCACCCGCACTCGCATCTATGCCGTGCCGCTTCTTCCAGATGGCGAAGACGGCTGGGTAGACCGTGAGCTCAAGCAGGAACGACGTGATCAGCCCGCCGACCATGGGAGTGGCGATTCGTTTCATCACGTCCGCGCCAGTTCCCGTGCTCAACATCACGGGCAAGAGCGCGATGAACGTTGTGATGACCATCATGAGCTTCGGTCGAATGCGTTTGGCGGCCCCGTCAACGATCGCATTCTCGAGGTCCAAGAATGTTCGGAGTTTCCCTTCGGATCGCCATCGTTTGTGAGCGAGTGACAGATAGAGCAGCATCACCACACCGGTCTCGGCATCGAGGCCCGCGAGAGCGATCAAACCAACCCAGACCGCGACACTCATGTTGTAGTCGAGCATGAACAAGAACCACACCGCTCCGATCAACGAAAACGGGACCGCTGTAGCACACCCAGCCCATGCGACAAGCCAGCGACCGAGAACTCGTCCGGCGTGCCGTCCAGCCCGTCATTGCATCGACAAAATGCCCATCAGCAAACGGTTGCCATAACGATTGCCTCGCGGCGATAGCGTCCGTTCTGACACGATCCAGGTCCCTGCTGCCTACCGTGATCCCTTGCCAAACCGCGGGGCGGCGTATAACATTAATGCGACCATGAGCAGCCCAAAACGATATTTCCTAGCCACTTGGGCAGCTCTGGCGGTTTCCCTTTTCGCCTGCGTGGCCACGCCGACGGGGTTCGTCCACTGTACTGCGGTGGACGGCCACTCCGCCATCGAACTTGCCCATGCCGCATGCCCCGAACGAGGGGCCGAGGGCTCGCAAGATTCCAGCAGCATGATGTTGCGCGAAGATACATCGTGCGACGACTCGCCTTACCTCTTAAGCAGCACCGTCCACCATCGAAGAATTTCCACACTCAGCGTGGAACTGCTCGACTCACTGACGATAGAAAACGTTCCAGTCCTCTGCTCACCAAGGACAGTTTCTCTCACTCTCAAACTGAGCAGCACACCATATCCTGAAGCCACTTGGCCAGTGTTTCTCCGCACAGTCGTGCTACTCATCTAAAGGCAACGTTCAACTCTGAATGTGTTCTGCAGCGTCGGACGAACGCGCTTCGTGGCGTTCCCTTCATACAACGTGTGCAGATATTCTTCCAGAACTCCATCGGGGCCAGACGATGGTCAAGATTATTGTCCTATTCTTAGTTGTCGCTGCATCGCTCTTATGCTGCTCACCGCATCCGCTTAGCGACAATTGGCCGCAATCCGTCCCCCTGGGACATGATCTTCCGGCCTACACGCCGACACTCGCACTGAATGGCCAGGATGACCCCGCGGCGCGTGCCTTCAAAGAGCCTCGAGCAGAGCTGAGCCTTCGAGAAGCGATGGCGGCGGCGCTTCTGAGAAACCCTGAGCTTGCAACGTTTGCCTGGGAGTTGCGGGCAGCCGAGGCCCGTGTCCTTCAGGCAACCCTGTTGCCCAACCCCGGGATCGGTGTTGAAGTCGAAAACATTGGCGGAAGCGGCCCGCTGAGCGGGTTCGATGGAGCCGAGACGACCGTGAGCCTCAGCCAGGGCTTCCTGTTGGGAGGGAAAATCCGAAAGCGCACACACCTTGCTTCTCTTGAGCGGGAACTTTCCGGGTTCGATTACGAAACCAAGCGCATCGAAGTTCTGACGCAAGTCACAAAACGCTTTGTCGATGTTCTTGCAGCCCAGGGACATGTCGAACTTGCCGAAGAAACTCGCAACCTTGCCCAGGAGGTTCTCGATATCGTCATCACACGCATTGAAGCAGGTGATGTCTCTCCGGTTGAGAAATCACGATCAAGCGTCGTCGTATCTACAAGTCGACTCGCCCTCGTCAGGGCCCGCCGTGAACTCAACCGCTCTCGCATAGAGCTTGCCGCCACGTGGTCAAGCACCGCTCCCGAGTTTCAGGCGGTCACAGGTCCTTTCGAAATGTTACAGGAACTGCCGCCGGCAGAAACGCTGGCACGGTTCGTCAGCCGGAATCCCGAAGTCGCCCGCTGGGCCGTCGAAATGTCCAGGCGCCACGCTGCAGTTCAACTTGCCAGAACCGGGGCAGTGCCCGACGTCGAGGTCGAAGCAGGGGTTCGCCACTTCAACGATGTCGATGACACCGCGTTCGTCGTGGGCCTCTCGCTGCCGCTTCCCCTGTTTGATCGAAATCAGGGCGGCGTCCTCGAGGCCAGAGTCAACGTGAAGAAAGCCGAGCAAGAGCGTCGAGCGGCAGAGGTCCGTGTTCGATCCGCACTTTCGGTAAACTACGAGGAACTTGCCGCCACATACGCCGAAGCAACATCCCTGACACGCGACGTGCTTCCCGCGGCCCGGTCCTCGTTTGAGGCAACCCGCGAAGCCTTCACGCAAGGGAAACTCGGTTACCTTGATGTCCTCGATGCTCAGCGCACGCTGATCGACATCCAGTCACAACAGATTGATGCAATTGCCTCCTATCACCGGGCGCTCGCCGATGTCGAACAGCTCATCGGCCAGCCCATTGCGACAGTAACGATCGACGAAACTTCAGAACCCAGGGGTCCCACTCAATGAACAGAACAACAACGCTGCTAATCGGCATTGTTGCCATCGGCATGTTTGCAGGCACTGCGGCGACCGCTCAGGACAATCACGACGAGCACGATCACCAGGATCACGCTGAGCACGACGCAGTTGACGACGAAGGCCATGACAACCACGAAGGTCATGACGATGACGAAGGCCACGACGACCACGAGGAAGGCATCGTCCACCTGAATGCGGATAAGCTTCGGGCATTGCAACTGAGTACAGCGACCGTAAGGCACGGCACATTGTCGCTGACACTCGAGCTTACTGGTGAGGTTCATTGGAACGCTACCCGCGTGGCCCACGTCGTGCCGCGAGTGCCGGGCGTCGTCAGAAATGTCAACAAGAGATTGGGTGATGCGGTCAAGGCCGGTGAGATGCTTGCCGTGCTGGACAGCCGTGAGCTGGCCTCAGCCAAAGCAGCGTACCTCGCCTCGATTGCCCGCGAAAGTCTCGCCGAAAGCAACTTCAGTCGTGAGGAGCGGCTTTGGAATCAGAAGGTGTCATCCGAACGCGACTACCTCGAAGCTCAGAACGTTCTTGCCGAAGCGCGCATCGAAAAGCGGCTGACCCATCTTCATCTTCACGCCATTGGCGTATCGGACTCCGAAGTCAAAGGACTCCCTGAGGCCTCTGATTCAGAGCTCACTCTTTACCGCATGACGTCTCCGTTCGCGGGCGTTGTGGTCGAGCAGCACGTCGTCCAGGGAGAAATGCTCAAGGACGATTCTCAGGCGTTCGTGATCGTTGACCCCTCGAACATCTGGTTGATCGGCCGCGCTTACGAACGAGATCTGCGACTGCTCAAGAAGGGGCAGAAGGCCGCGGTACGACTCGATGCTTTCCCCGATGAACTCTTCGAAGGCAGCATCGAATACATCGCCGATCAGCTCGACTCCGAAACTCGAACCGTCGACGTGCGTGTTGTTCTCGACAACCGCGAATCGCGACTGCGCTCGGGCATGTTCGGCGTGATGAGCGTGTTCGCGGACGGCGCGTCCGACAAAACCAAACACACGGCGGGTCTTCTGGTGCCTCGCGCGGCGGTGCAGCGCGTCAAGAAGGGCTTTGTCGTCTTTCAACAGACGGATCCGGCCACGTTTCGCGTGGTGGCGGTTGAGATTCGCGGCCAATCCAGAAAGCACGCCTTAGTTACCGGCGAGCTTCGCGCAGGTGACAAGGTCGCCATGGGTGACACCTTCGTGCTCAAGTCCGAAGCGGCAAAAGAGGAAATGGGCGGTGGACACAGCCACTAGAGGGCGTGCAGATGTCTTGCATCATTGATTTCTCGCTCAATAACCGTTTCCTGGTTGTTGTTCTCTGGTTTCTGGCGGCCGCTGTCGGCTTCAATTCGCTTGCAGAACTTCCCATTGACGCCGTTCCCGATGTCACCAATATCCAGGTGCAGATCCTCACCAACTCTCCGGGCCTTGCCCCTGAAGAAGTCGAACGCTTCATCACGTTCCCGGTCGAAACCGCGATGAGCGGGCTGCCGGCCATCGAAGAAATCCGCTCGGTATCCAAGTTCGGCCTGTCCGTCGTCACCGTCGTCTTCGAAGAGGACACCGACATCTACTGGGCACGCCAACTCGTCGGCGAGCGGCTCACCGAGGCCCGTGGGCAGATTCCCGAAGGATACGGCGAGCCGGAGATGGGCCCCATATCCACAGGTCTTGGCGAGATCTACCAGTTCGAGGTTCGCGGCGAGGGTTACAGCCCCATGGCATTGCGGACCATTCTCGACTGGCATGTCAATTACCAGCTTCGAAGCGTTCCCGGCATCGTCGAAGTAAATTCTTTCGGCGGTGAACTCAAGACGTACCAGGTGACGCTCAATCCGAATCGTCTGGCCGCCTACAGCATCCCTGTGGGAGATGTCCTGAAGGCAGTCGAGGCCAACAACCGCAACGTCGGCGGGGGTTCCATCGACCACCAGGGCGAGCAATACCTCGTTCGTGGCGAGGGTCTCATCGAATCGCTGGATGACCTGGGCAACATTATCGTCAAGCACGACGAACACGGCGGCACGCCGATCTATGTCAGAGATCTGGGACGTGTCGAATTCGCCCCGATGATTCGGCAGGGTGCTGTCACTCGAGACGGCCGCGGCGAGGCCGTGGTCGGCATCGTCATGATGCTTATGGGAGAAAACTCGCGTGTCGTGGTCGACAATGTCAAGCAGAAAATCGAGCAGATCAAGAAATCACTTCCGGAAGGAGTGACGATTGACACGTTTTATGACCGCACGGAGCTGATGAAGAGCACCATCAGGACCGTGGTCGTCAACCTCAGCGAAGGCGGGCTGTTGGTCGTGGTCATTCTGCTGCTTCTTCTGGGAAACCTCCGCGGCGGACTGATTGTCGCCTCGGCGATTCCACTGTCCATGCTGATCGCATTCACGGCCATGCGAATCGCCGGTCTGAGCGGGAACCTGATGAGCCTGGGGGCGATTGACTTCGGCCTCATCGTCGACGGTTCGGTGGTGATGATTGAGAACATCGTCCGTTATGTCCACGAACACCGAGACGACAAGCGTCCACATCTGGAAAAAGTCCGCGCGGCCTGCCACGAAGTCGTACGACCCGTGACGTTTGCTGTTGGAATCATCATCATCGTGTACCTGCCGATACTTGCCCTCCGTGGCATCGAGGGAAAGATGTTTCGGCCGATGGCCCTCACCGTCGCCTTTGCCTTGATTGGCTCACTCGTATGTGCCGTCACGCTGATGCCTGTGCTGGCATCGTTTTTCCTGAAACGCGTGAGAGAGAAAGAACCCATTCTGCTTCGGGTTGCCAAACGCATCTATCACCCCGTGCTCAATGCCGCAGCGCGTCGTCCAATACGCACCTTCGCGACCGCATTCGTTATATTCGCGGTGAGCCTCTGCGTGGTGCCGTTTCTCGGTGCCGAGTTCATCCCCAAGCTCGACGAGGGCGCCATCGCGATGCAAATCTGGCGTCTGCCCAGCGTTTCCCTCGAGCAGTCCAACGCGATCAGCGGCCGCGTCGAACAGACGCTGCGAGAAGAATTCCCCGAAATTAAAACCGTGGTTTCGCGGACCGGTCGTGCAGAGATCGCGACCGACCCCATGGGCGTCGAGATCAGTGACACCTTCATTATGCTCAATCCAAGAGACACCTGGAGATATTCAACGAAGGAAGCTCTTATCGTGGCGATCGACGAAACGCTCCAGAAAAAGGTGCCCGGAGCGATCTACAGCTATTCGCAACCCATCGAGCTTCGCGTTGCGGAGTTGATTTCCGGTGTCAGAAGCGACGTCGCCATCAAGATATTCGGCGATGACCTCGAAATTATGAAGCAGAAAGCCGACCAGGCCGTCATGCTCATCCGCCAGGTCCCCGGAGCGGCCGACGTCAAAGCAGAGCAGGTCATCGGTCTTCCCACGATCCGCGTGCGCATCGACCGCGACGCCATCGCCCGCTATGGCATTAACGCCGACGACGTGCTCGAAGTGGTGGCCACACTGGGCGGCCGGCAGGTCGGCACGGTCCTTGAAGGGCAGCAGCGATACGCACTGCAAGTCCGCTTCGACCCATCGACCAGGAGAGACGTTCAGGACATCGCCGACCTCAAGATCGCGGGGCCTGCCGCCAAAAACAGCGGCGTACGGCTTATCCCCCTGTCCCAACTCGCCTCGATCGAAGTCGAAGAAGGCCCTGCGCAGATCAGCCGGGAAAGCATCAGCCGGCGCATCACGGTAGAAGCCAATGTTCGAGGTCGCGACCTGGCGTCGTTCGTCGACGAAGCCCAGGAGCTTTTGGATCGCGAACTCGACCTGCCGCCGGGTTGGACATTGGACTGGGGCGGCCAGTTCGAAAACCTTAAGGCCGCAAGCCGACGACTCGCCATACTCGTGCCCCTGGCACTGCTGCTTATCTTTGTCCTCTTGTACAGCACCTTTAATTCGATACGCCTGGCTGCACTGATCTACCTCAACGTGCCCCTGGCCATCTCCGGCGGACTTTTCGCCCTGGCCCTGCGAGGGTATCCCTTTTCCATCTCCGCGGGGGTTGGATTTATCGCACTTTTCGGCATAGCCGTTCTCAATGGCGTGGTCCTCGTCTCCTACATCGTGCAGAAACGACGGGAAGGAATGCCGGTCGACGTTGCCGCCAGGGAAGGGGCGCGCATCCGCCTACGGCCGGTGCTGATGACCGCGTTGGTCGCGTCGTTCGGTTTCGTCCCCATGGCGTTGGCCACGACCGCCGGAGCGGAGGTCCAGCGACCGCTGGCCACCGTCGTTATCGGCGGTCTTGTCACTTCAACACTCCTTACGCTGCTCGTCCTGCCGACGGTCTATCGATGGTTTGCACCACCTGTACGGCGGGACGGACAAGGGCCCTAGAAGGCCGCTAATCAACCCAATTGGGCCCCGTTAGATCAACCATGATTCGCGCGTCAAGCATCGATACCTCGCTGCAATTGATGATTCGCAAGACGAAAGTAGTGTCTGAAAACACCTCTCGGAGCGTCATCGCGGGTTGCTTAGCGGCCTGCTAGAGCGGTTTGAATCCAAACGTAGCGTCCTGAACTGGCTACAGCCGCGCCTGGCTTTGTCGTGCTGCATCGACGACCCGCAGCGGGGTCGCCTGCTTCGCCCTCCGCGCCAGACTCAGCGATGCCGACGTTCATGACGTTACGTTTGGATTCAAAACGCTCTAGTGTGAAGGGCGGAGCAAAAGTGCGCCGGGTGGCGGACGAAAAGTGCAGCGCTCGGTGCGTAATATCACCCGCTCGCGGCG
>CAUZBA010000002.1:0-30955 GCA_963577635.1 Phycisphaerae bacterium | reverse complement strand
CCATCGAGCCGACGACCCGGTATTCAAGGATGTCGGCGCCTTGTTGATCAACTCTCACGAGGATCTTGACGCCAGCGGCAGCCTTACCCTGGCCGACCTTGATGTGAATTTCTCCACGAATTCTTTGGTCGTCCTTGCGGCTGGCGAACAGGCCACGGGCGGCTGGTCGGCGACGATCACGGGAGTCCAGATGCGCGGCGATGCACTCTATTTCCAGGGCGTCATCGAACGGCCCGGGAAGGACGACGTCGCCTCTCAGGCGTTGACCTACCCTATCGCCGCGGCGGTGATCGAGAAGGTCAACGCATCGATCGTTCACCCCGAGATTGAATGATCCCCGATAGTAGAAACGTCCGAAGCGCGGTCCTGCGATGCTCCCACGAACTGAAGACAAAAATTCGGGCACGCGGCGACGGCGCATCCTGATGCTCACGCACCGCGTGCCCTGTCCGCCCGACCGGGGCGATCGGATTCGCGGCTATTATCTGCTCAGGCAGTTGAGCAAGTCATTCGACGTCGATCTGGCCTGCACCAGCAGCACGCCGGTGGCGCCCGAGCACCGGGCGACCTTTCGCGAATCGGCCAGGCGCCTGCTCATCACGCCGATCTGCACTCGCGGAAGCGTCCTGACCGGATCGGCTGCTCTCGTCCGCGGGCACGCCATCACGCCGTCGTGGCACTACCGCAGCGCCCTGGCACGCACGATCCGGCAATGGCATCGGCACGAGCCATACGACGCGGTCCTGACGATCTCCACCGGGATGGCCCGCTATGCCCGGTGCCTGGCATCACCAGCCGGTGCGGCGCAGCGCAGCCACCGGCCACGCCTGGTCCTCGACCTGGTGGACGTCGACAGCCTCAAATGGCGCCGATACGCGCAACGCAGCGCGGCGCCGATGCGATGGGTGTACGGGCTTGAAGCGCGACGCCTGCGTCGCGTCGAAGCCGATCAGGCGTGGGATGCGGTGACCGTGATCAGCGACGCCGAAGCGGCCGACTATCGCCTGCACGTCGGCAACGCGCCTCGCCTGGAGGTGGTGGGCAATGGCGTGGATCTGGATACGTTCGCGGCACTGCCGGATCCGCGGACAAGCACGCTGGTCTTCACCGGTGTGTTGAACTACCGGCCCAATGTGGAGGGCATCTGCTGGTTCGTCGCTCACGTGATGCCTCTGTTGCGGCGTTTGCCTCAGGTGGACGTGCGACTCATGATCGTCGGTCGCGATCCGTGCGCGGCGGTGCGCGATCTGGATGCGGAACCGGCTGTTGAGGTCGTCGGTCCCGTGGCCGACGTCCGCAACGCGTTGCGCGAATCGAGCATCGCGATCGCACCGCTTCAGATCGCGCGGGGCGTCCAGAACAAAGTGCTCGAGGCGATGGCCAGCGCCCGTGCCGTTGTGGCGTCGCCGGCGGCGGCGCAAGGTATCGACGCGGTGCCGGGCCGGCACCTGCTTGTTGCCGACCTACCGCACGAATGGGCCGGTCACATCGAGCGGCTGCTGCGCGACGCCCATCAGCGGCGAGTACTGGGGCTGTCGGCGCGTCAACTGGTCGAGGATCAATACACCTGGACGCAACGCTCGCGACCCATGGTGGATCTGCTGCACAACCTGATTGACGAATCCCGTCGCGCGCCATCCGCGTCGGCGCGGCGCGAGGCAGCGTGAATTCCCCGACGTTTTGTCGATCGTACTCGTACTCAGCGAAGCGGTACTCGTACTCGATTTCATCATCGATGCGGCAGACTGAGAACATTCATCGATTCAGCGAGATCTTGAGCATCAATTCCCTGCGCAGCGAGTGATGATTTCGAGTACGAGTACGAGTACCGCTGCGCTGAGTACGCCGTCGCGAGTCAAGAGCGAGCGGCGGAACCCATCAACATCCAGCACCATTAACGAATTGAAACCCGCGGCGCCATGAGGCGAATCCGGATTTTACCTCTTACGCGACGAAATGCCTTCGCCATTTGTTGCTTTGCTACGCCGCCGCACGGCGGCGACCCGATGCCGGCGCACGACTTGCAACGGATCCTGGCCGAAACACAGCGAGCGGGGGTGAAACGGTTCCTCTTTCACTCGACCTAGGAGCTCGGCACCGCCGAATGGCGTGTCATCTCCGGGTATTGCGGGAATCTCTGGAACGAGGATCCCGAAGGCTACTGGCCGCAAGACACGGGAAAACCCGACACGTGGAACGGCAGGCGGCAGCGGCCGGAGCCCTCTGATTCGTGAGGCGTTCAGGTTAAGGAAATGGATACGGATGGCCAGCCCCGGAGCCGGCGTGGTCGGCGTTGATCAGAATCTCGTCGAGCCGGCCGGGAAAATTGAAATAGTCGTTGGGACGAATCGTAAACAGGTTCCTGTTTTCGGCATTCGGATACTGGCCGACGTGCCCATCCAGAAACAGAATGTTGGATAGTTCGTTGCCGTGGTTGGTTCTGAATGCGTTCGGGATGGCGGTGACCAGTGTCTGGCGATCCAGTAGCAGCACGCGAACCGGCATGTTCTGACTGTTGGTGCCCGGCGACGAGATTATGCCGTTGCCATTGATCTGGTCGAGGTTGCGATAGAGGTACGAGCCGTAGGCATCCGTGCCCGTGCCGATGTTGGCCCGTTCCGCTTGAGGATCGGTCGTGTCGTCGGCCGGGCAATAGACCGCCTCGGGATCGTTGAGATAACCATCAAGCGTGTTGCCATGGCCGGTGTACTTGCCCGTCGCGCCGATCCAGATCTGGCTGTCCGCCACCTCGCTGTAAAGCAGGCCGAACGGCGCAAAGAAGCCGTGAACGTCATTCGGGCCGCGCGGGATCATCCCGTCGTTGTCCTCGGCGTAGGCATAGACAGCCACCCCGGACTGTTTGATGTTGGCACCGCACGCGACAATATTCGCCGTCTCTCGCGCCTTGCTCAAGCCGGGCAGCACCAGCCCGATCAGCAGCGAGATGATCGACACCACCACCAGAAGCTCGATGAGCGTGAACGCCCACCGTCGCGGCGACCTGGTATTCATCATGGCGACCCACCTTTTCGCGCACGCGCAGTGCGCTGACAAAAATTCGCCGAAACCCCGCTGTCGCTGGACCCTGCAATTCGGCGAGGCTCAGATCATACCGGGCCCCGCGGATCATTGCGGCCGGGCATCACCACCCACGTCGATGCAGACCAGCCGGCCGCTGCCGCTGCGACAGTAGATGCGGCCGCCGGCCAGCACGGGGACGATCCAACCCTGGCCCTCTTCGAAGATCTGCGCCTCGTCCAGGCTCTGAAATCCGTCGGGCGAAGCCTTGGCGATGACGAGTTTGCCATCTTCGCTCAGGACGATCAGTCGTCCATCCGCGGCCGTAAGGGTTCCAAGGCCCATGCCGCGTGCCTTCCACTTGGGTTTGCCGGTCTGGAATTCGACGCACTTCAGCACGCCTTTATCGAAACCGTAAAGATAGCCGTCGATGAGGACGGGTGTGGCCATCTTGCCCTTCATTTCATGGTTCTCCCAGACCACGCGCAATTGTGAACCATCCAGGCGCAGCAGGGCCGCGCCCGAGTTATCGCCGGAGGTGATGAAAATGAGATTCCCCTCGACGATCGGCGTCGCGGAGTTCATCTTGTACTTGTTTTCCCAGCCGTGCATGACGATCCGCCCACCACGAGCCGCATCGAGCACGACCAGGCCGGCGGCAGGAAACGCCGCCACCAACTGCTTGTCGCCGATCTTGAACGGCACCGGCGTCGAGTATGACGAACCGTAGTTGTCGGTCTTCCAGATCGGCCTTCCGGTCATCTTGTCGAGGGCCACGATCCGCCCGACGTCGATCAGCAGCATCCGGCCGAGGACGACGGGCGATCCGGAAAATCCCCACTCCGGAATGGACACATCTGATTCCACGACCAGGTTCACCCGCCAGCGGCCAGCGCCTGTTGCCGCGTCCAGGCAGTAAACGACGCCCTCCTTGCTCACCGTGTAGACACGGTCACCGTCGAGGGTCGGTGTCGCGGCGGGACCTCCCTTGTGATTTTTTTCGAAGCGCTCAGCCGGGTAGAACTCATCCCATTTGACGTCACCGCTGGCCGCATCAATGCAGTAGATGAAATCCTTGCCGTTGCGCCAACCCATCGCGTACACGAGACCATCCCGTACAGCCACCGAGCCGAAGCCGGCGCCGAGACTCCGTTCCCACGCGATGCGCGGGCCGCCGGCCGAAAAGTTTGTTCGCCATCCCTGTTCCGTTGAGATCCCGTCGCCGTTCACGCCGCGCCAGTTCGGCCAGTCTGCGGCGCGGCCATCCGACGCGCCGGCGACCGCAACCAAAAGCGATACTGCCGCCGGAACGAATCGTGCGCGATCTGATGTCAGACGGTTGTTGATCATTGCGGTTTCTCCACGGTGTGGGTGTTGCCCCTGAACGCACCACGGGCATGAACCGTCCGAAGTATACCCATAATCCGCGCGATCCAGCATGACGTGTCGGTCGTACGCGATCGATCACGCACGGCCCACCGGCCCCTGCGTTATAATCGCCGTAACCGAAAACAATGAACCCACCCCGCCCGACATGCCCCATGGGATTGACTCTCTTTCGATTGATGCTCATTGCCGCGACTGCCGTGACGATCGTCGCCGGTACGCCCTTCGCCGACGCCGCGGAATCCGGGTTGCAACGTCGCGACCCGATCGCCGGTTGGCTGCACTGGCGCGGACCCGACCAGAATGGAACCAGCCCGGAGCGTGATCTGCCGGACCGCTGGGTGCCCGGGAAGGTCAATCATCTCTGGTCGATCGATCTGCCGGGCAGGGGCACGCCCGTCATCGCCCAGCACGCCGACGGCGACCGCGCCTACACGTGGGGGTATCGCGGCGAGGGCACCGATCTTGTGGAAGTTCTGATGTGCCTCAGCGCTCGGACGGGTGAAACGATCTGGGAGCAGACGTTCCCCGACTTCATCAGCGACATCATCTACAACCGCTACAGCATCGGCGCTCCCACGGTCGACCCCGAGACCGGCAACGTTTTCCTGATGACGTCGCCCGGCCTGCTCGTGAGTCTGGATCCGTCCGGCCGCATCCTGTGGCAGCGCTCGATGATGGAGCAGTTCGGGCGGCTGACGTTTCCCAACGGGCGCACCGGCGCGGTGTCGATCGAGGGCAACCTGGTCATCGTCAACGCGATCAGCACCAATTGGGGGCGCGAGGGCCCGGCCCGCAACCGCTTCTATGCGTTCGACAAGTCCAGCGGCGACCTGGCCTGGTCGAGCACGCCGGGCGTCGGGCCGCCGTTTCTTAAGGACAGTTCGTTCTGCAGCCCGGTATTCGCGCAGCGCGGCGGGCGGCGCGTCTTTTACGTCGGCACCGGTTGCGGCAACGTCGTGTGCGTCAACGCCGGGTCGGGCGACCCGATCTGGCGGTTCCAACTGGCCCTCGGAGGTGTGAACTCGTCGGTGGTCCTGCACGAGAACCGCGTCATTGCCCTGCACGGCAAAGAGAACCCCGACGATTCCGGCCGCGGGCGCATGGTGGCGATCGACGCGGCCGCGGCGCTCGAAGCGCACGACGCGGCCCGTTCCGCCGGCGCGACGCCGGGCCCCACCGTGCTCGACACGTCGCACGAACTGTGGCGCAACGACGCCCTGAGCATGTTCACGAGTTCCCCCGTGATCGTCGGCGACCGCGTGTACCAGGTAACCGTCAAGGGTGAGCTGTTCTGCGTCGACGCGACCAGCGGAAAGACGCTCTGGCACCTCAAGCTCGGCGCCGATCAACTGCACGCTTCGCCGCTTTACGCGGACGGCAAGCTCTACGTGCCGATGTGGCACGACGGGCTCTACATCGTGAAGCCCACCGAAACCGAGGGGCAGATCCTCGACCAGGTGACGCTCGACGGTGCCTGCCTCGGGTCGCCAAGCGTGTGGAACGGCAGGATGTTCGTGCACACCACGAAGAAGCTCTACTGCTTCGGCAAGGCTGACGCGTCGCAGACAGTGCAAGCGGCTGCGGCGCCAGCGCCGCCGAAGGCCGCCCCGCCGAGCCGCGTCCAACCGGTACCGGCAGAAATCCTGATGCGCCCGGGTCAGACCCAGTCGTTCGCTTATCGATTTCTCGACGAGCGCGGGCTGCTACAAAGCCGACCGGACACAGATGCCGGCACGGCCGCGGACGCGGGAGTTGGCGAGTGGAGAAAGATCGTGCCCGCCAAAGCGAAGGTCAAGGCGGAGCTCGACGCCGAATTCGACGACCGGGGCGTTCTGGTCGCGGCGCCCGATGCGCGGCGATCGGCAGGCGCTTTCGAGTTGACGATCGACGATGCGGCTGCAGAACGCCCGCTGAAAGGGACGATTCGAGGTCGGATCCTGCCGTCACCGCCCTATACCGAGGACTTCGAATCGTTCGCACTCAGCGCGACGCGCCCCGACGGTGTCGTATTCGCCTACCCGCCGCTGCCGTGGATCGGGGCGCGGCTCAAGTGGGAGGTGCGCGACGTCGACGGCAACAAGGCGCTGGTCAAGACGCTCGACCGCTGGCTTTTTCAACGCTCGATGGTCTTCATGGGTCACGCCGACGACCGCGACTACACGCTTGGCGCCGACGTGATGAGCCACGGCAACCGGCGGACCATGTCGGACGTGGGCCTGGTCAACCAGCGCTACATCATCGTCCTGCGTGGCAACGGTCAGCGCCTGGAAGTCAACTCCAACATCGAGCGCCTCGCCGAATTCGTTCCCTACGCCTGGCAACCCGGCGAGTGGTATCGGCTCAAGACGCGAGTGGACACGGCCGCGGACGGAAGCGGCGTGGTGCGAGGCAAGGCGTGGCCGAGGTCCGAAGAAGAACCGGACGCCTGGACGATCGAGGTGCCCGTCAAGCACGCTCACCGCAACGGTTCGCCCGGACTTTTCGGATTCTCGCCGAATATCAAGTTTTCCGTGATCGTGGACAACATCTCGGCAACGCCGAACCCGTAGCTTCTGTGACACGGCGAGTGACCATGAACCACACACAAAGACCATCGCAGTTGATCGTCCAGCGCTGCGCCGCTTTCTTCACGATCGTGGCCACGATCAGCTTTCCTGGTTACGCCGAAGAACGCGCCGAGTCTCAGGAATTGCAGCAGACCACCGCGGCGCCGACGACGCGGCATACGGCTCATGACTGGCCCCAATGGGGTCGCAACGGCACCGGCAACATGGTGGGGCCCGGTGCGAGCTCCATCCCCGTGGCATTCGAAGCGGGTCACCTGATGGGGCGAAGCGACCAGATCGATCCGGCCACGACAAAGCACATCAAGTGGATCGCCAAGCTCGGCTCGAACACGTACGGCAACCCCACCGTCGCGGACGGGCGCGTCTACATCGGCACGAACAACGACACGCCGCGCAACCCGAAGTACAAGTCGGACCGCAGCAACATCTATTGCCTCGACGAACAGACCGGCGATCTGCTGTGGCAATTGTCGGCGCCGAAGCTCGGCGCCGGAAAGGTGGGCGACTGGGAGTACCTGGGGATCTGTTCTTCGCCCACCGTGGACGGGGACCGCGTGTTCTTCGTCTCCAACCGCTGCGAGGTGATCTGTCTGGATACCGAGGGGATGGCGAACGGCAATGACGGTCCGTTTAAGGATGAAGGGCGGTACGCGGCCGGCGCCGGCAAGCCGCCGATCGAGATCGGTCCGAAAGACGCCGACATCATCTGGCTGTACGACATGGCCGGCGAACTTGGCGTCTTTCCGCACAACATCACGAGCAGTTCGGTGCTCGTCGTGGGCGATCGCGTCTACGCGAATACGTCGAACGGCGTGGACTACTCCCACAAGCACATCATCAATCCCCGCGCCCCGGCGTTGATCGTCCTCGATCGGAACACGGGTCAGCTCGTCGGAGAGGAAACAGCGGGTATCAGCCGCCGCATTCTTCACGGCAACTGGTCGACGCCGACACGCGGAACGGTCGGCGGCAAACAGCTCGTTTTCTTTGGCGCCGGCGACGGCAGCTGCTACGCCTTCGACGCGGTGCCGGTCCCCGCAGATGACGGCCTGCCGATCCTCACCGAACAGTGGCGTCTGGACTGCAACCCACCTGATTATCGATCGAAGGACGGCGCCCCGGTCCGGTATCCGACGGCGGACGGCCCCAGCGAGATCATCTCCACGCCGGTGTTCCATGACGGCCGCGTCTATGTCGCGATCGGTCAGGACCCCGAGCACGGCGAAGGCCGTGGCGCCCTGACCTGCATCAACGCCGACCCCGCGGGCCACGCAGTCGGCAACGGCCTCATCTGGCGTTACACCGATTTGAACCGCGCCATTGCGACGGTCTCGGTAACGGACGGCCTGCTCTATATCGCGGACTACGCCGGCGTTGTGCACTGCCTGGATGCGCGCAGCGGCGATGTCCAGTGGACGCACGATACGCTGGGCCACATCTGGGGATCGACGCTGGTGACCGACGGCAAGGTGATCGTCAGCAACGAGGACGGCATCGTCACGATCTTCGAAGCCGGAAGACAGAAAAAGCTGCTGGCAGAAGTGGAGTTCCCCGGGGCGATCTATTCCTCGCCGATCGTCGCCAACGACACGCTCTACATCGCGACCATGATGCACCTGTACGCAATCGACGCGCGAAACTGAACGTTCCACACGTCGGACGGCGCCGCAAGATCAAACATCAGAAAGATTCGATGGCGATGAACCGTTCGAACAAGGGGCCGGCAACACTGATCTGGGTCGCCGTCGTCCTGTTGTTCGCCCTACACCAGGACGTCTGGTTCTGGAACGACCGGACCCTCCTGTTCGGCTTCATGCCAGTGGGCCTGGCCTACCACGCCGCGTATTCCCTCGTCGCCAGTGTCCTCTGGGCCCTTGCAGTGCGTTTCGCCTGGCCCGATCGAATCGAGCAGTGGGCCTCGGAAGGCGATGGCGAACACTCCACTGTAGGATGAAAACAGTTGACTCCGCTGGTCGTCATCGCCGTGTACCTGCTGCTGCTGCTGGGCGTCGGATTCGCCAGCAACCATTTCTTTCGCGGCACGAGCAGCGACTATTTCGTGGCCAGCCGATCGATCGGCCCGTTCATGCTGCTGATGAGCGTGTTCGGGACGACCATGACGGCGTTCGCCCTGGTGGGATCGACCGGCAAGGCATACACCTCCGGCATCGGCGTGTACGGTCTGATGGCCTCCTGGTCCGGGTTGATCCATTCGGCATGCTTCTTCCTGGTCGGCATCCGACTCTGGGCCGTCGGGAAACGGTACGGCTACGTCACGCAGTGCCAGTATTTCCGTGACCGCTTCGACTCGCCGCTGCTCGGCTATCTGCTGTTTCCCATCCTGGTCGCGTTAATCATTCCCTACCTGCTGATCGGCCTGCTGGGCGCCGGCGCGGTGATGCGGGGACTGACGATCAACACGTTCCCCGAAGCATTCGCGTCGACTCGGGGCGCGATTCCGCCCTGGCTGACCGGGCTGGTGATCTGCGGCGTCGTGCTCACCTATGTGTTCTTCGGCGGCGTCCGCAGCACGGCGTGGGCGAATACCTTTCAGACGATTGTCTTCATGATCACGGGCGTCATCGCGTTCTTCATGATCGCCCGTGCCCTGGGCGGCATGGGCGAGGCGTCCCGTCTGGCGCTGGCCCAGACGCCGAAGCACCTGGCTCGTGAAGGATTGATCGGACGGTGGCAATTTTTCACGTACCTGTTCGTGCCGCTGTCTGTCGGCATGTTCCCCCACCTGTTTCAGCATTGGCTGACCGCGCGCAGCGCCCGGACGTTCAGCCTCACGGTCGTGCTTCACCCGATCTGCATCATGATCGTGTGGGTGCCCTGCATCCTGATCGGCGTCTGGGCGGCGGCGAAAGGCATGACTCCGCCGCCGGGCGCCAACGCGAACGCGATTCTGAGCGTCGCAGTCAATAAGCTGGTCGAATCGCCGATGCTGACCGGCCTGCTTACCGCGGGCATCCTCGCCGCGATTATGTCTTCACTCGACAGCCAGTTCATGTGCCTGGGCACGATGTTCACCCACGACGTGGCCGTCCGCCTGTTCGGACCCGATGCGCTCAGCGACCGTCAAAAACTGTGGCTCGGCCGCTGCTTCGTCCTGATCATCGTCGTCATGACGTACGCGCTGTCCCTGATCACCAAGCGGCAAATCTTCGACCTGGCCGTCTGGTGTTTCAGCGGCTTCGGTGCCCTGTTCCCGATCGCACTCGCCGCGGTGTACTGGCGCAGGGCCACGGCGGCAGGAGCCATCGCGGCGGTCCTGGTCACCGCCGGGACCTGGGGGTGGCTGTTCCACCTGTCCGGTTACGGCGGCGAATACCTGCTGTTCACAGACTGGTTCGGCCCCGGCCACAAGGACGGCGTCATGCCCGTGGCGGTCATCACCCTCGCCTGCGTGGTCAGCCTGGTCGCCGTATCGCTGGCCACCGCCGCGCCCGCGCCACGAACGATCGCGAAGTTCTTTCCTGACGAGGCACGATCCTCATGACACCGCCCGTGAATCCGGAATCGAGCACCGATGAAATCGCGGCCGCCGAGACGGCGCTCGACGCGCACGTGCGCGAGATCATCGCCTGGCATTTCTCTCACGAAACCGGCACACCGTTCTGGCTCGACTGGGCGCAGCAGACCGGTGCACAACCCGTCGAACAGGTGCGATCCTTTGCGGACCTGGCCCGGCTACCGCGTTTCGAGGATGCGTGGCTGCGCGACGAGCGGCACGACCGCTGGGTTCCGCGTGCTTACGAGTCCAGACCCTTCAAGATCTTCGAAACCGGCGGCACGACCGGCTTGCCCAAGCAGCGGATCAGTTGGGAGGACCACCTGATCGACTACGCGGATTTTTCGGACACGCTCGACCGCCACTATCCGGACGCGTTTCCGCGCGGCGCACACTGGCTGATGCTCGGACCAACCGGCCCGCGGCGGTTGCGCGTGGCGGTCGAACACCTGGCCAACCTGCGCGGCGGCTCCTGCTATTTCGTGGACCTCGACCCGCGCTGGGTCAGAAAGATGGCTTCCGATCGCCAGTCGCAATCCGCGCGCGACTACATGAAGCACGTGATCGACCAGGCCAAGCTCATTCTTGGCCATCGCGACATCGGCTGCCTGTTCGCCACGCCGCGCCTGCTCGAAGCCCTCGGTGAGCGGATCGACGTGCCCGATGCCGGCATCCGCGCCGTCTTCTGCGGCGGCACCTCCATGACGCCACAGGTGATCCGTTTTCTCGTCGAGGAAGTGCTGCAGCGCCGCGCCGTCCTCGTGCCGACGTATGGCAACACGCTCATGGGGCTCGCCGTCGGAAAGCCGGTGTCGGCCGACGACGGATATGCCCTGACCTACTACGCGCCCCAGCCACGCGCCGTCCTGCGCGTCGTCGATCCCGAGGATCCGGACCGACAAGTCGACTACGACCAGTGGGGACGGATCGAGCTGACGACCTTGACGCGGGAACTGTTCATGCCGCGTTTTCTGGAGCGCGACGAGGCCGTGCGGCGCCCGCCCGGCGCCGGTTTCTTCTGGGACGGCACCGGCGATGTTCGGCCTTTGGGATCTGCGGAGAAGACCACGGTCGAGGGCGTGTATTAAGTTGGCCGCCATGCCCGACGATCACGACGCACGCTTGCCGCAACGTTCGTTCTGCGTCGTTCTGCACGATGTGGCTCCTGTTTTCATCCAGCAGATTGAAAAGATCGTTTCGAAGATGCGGCCGCTCGTCGGGTCGAAGATGTCCGCCGCCGTCGTGCCCTGCTGGCACGGGCGAACGCTTGAGCCGCGCGAGGAGGGATTCCTCGAACTCGTGCGGTCGGACTTCGATGAAACCCTTCTGCACGGCTACCGGCACGAGCGGTCCTCCGGGCGCGGCCTGATCTCGCTGCTCACCAATTCGTCCGACGAGTTCAACGGGTTGTCGCTGGCCGACGCCGCGGATCGGTTGCGCCTCGGGCAAGACGTGTTGAAGACCTGCTTCAGCGCGCCCGCGGCCGGATTCATCGCGCCCACCTATCAGCGCGGCAACCTGACCGCGAAGATCCTGGCCGACCACGGTCTGCGTTATTGCGTGGGCTTCCGAAACGTCGAGCACAGCGATGGCCGTCGCGACCGACTCGCCACCTGGTGCTGGGATATGGGCGTCGCCCGTCCCCTAGGTTACGTCGGTCACGCATTCGGGCACACGCTGAAGCGCCTCAGCCCATCGGCGCTGCCCTGCCTCGCCCTTCATCCGTTCGACGCCGACCGCCGTTTCCTGAAACGCGCCGTGACGCTCGTGCGATCACTTCTGGCCGAAGGAAGGCAGCCGGTGCTCACCGGCGAGCTATAAATATGATTTCCGGCGTCAGCCGTCTTTCGACGTGTCAATGACTCGAACGCGGCCGTTGTCTGAAACAACAAGTGGGAGGCCTGCTTTCTCGCGTTCTTTAACCCCCTGCCGAAGGGCATCCAAGACGCCGTGCTCGATTTCGTCGAGGCGTTTTCTTGTCAGGCTTACTTGGGGTTTATTTGACATTTGCCATCGTCTCAATTCGGTGCATACACGTTGGGTTAAAGATTTCAGGCTCGTGGTCGGCTTCTCCGAGGGCGACACTTACGGGCTCCGTCTTAGAATTATCGCATAGTAGCCAACTAGAGACCAGTGGACGGTAGAGATTAAAGAAATTCACGAGTCCGCGGGTATAACGCCGGCGGACGGTCTCTTCCGGGACGTTGTGACCACCTTCGGTGACCCTGTGGGCTACCCGGGAGACAGCCAGGTCAGGTGAGCTAATCCAGACGTAGACGAGGTGGACCTGGTAGCCGCGGTCCACTTGCTCGCGAAGAAACGGGGCGAAGGTGCGAGAGGCGAGCGTCGTTTCAAAGGCGAAGCTCTCGTTGCGAGAGGCAAGCTCACGGATACGCCGCAGCATGAGGCGGCCTGCCCCGGCTTCGATTGCTGAACATTCCCCATGCCGCGATCGCACATCCGGCTGTAAGCAGCACGCCCAGTACCGCGACATCAACTCTCAGAGGTGAAAACCAGTCGTAAATGGATTCCCACAGTCCCATGCCGGCAGCTCGGGAGAGCACCATGGAATTGGCAGCAAAGACCGATGGTCGTGAATGCGCGGTCTTCGCGGTCAATCCAGGCAGAAAAGATGTTTCTACTGCGATCGTGGACCACGTGAATACGTCGTCCCGCGCCAGGTGGTTCGCGTGAGACCGATCACTTTCAGCATGGCGTTGCCGAGGATACTGCAGGTCGCCACGGCGCCGATGACGTAGGCCAGCGACCAGGCGCGATTTAACTTCAATAGACCGTAGAACCGCCAGGCCATGACCTGAGACAGCGCGACGGCCAGCGCCCATCCAAGCAGTGCCGTGTTCCAGCCCATGGTGCTGCCGGGCTCCGCGCCGGCCCGGCCGATCATCGCGGCCACCAGGCTGACCCAGGGCAGTACGATCAGCGCCAGGATCGAAGCCATGGCGGCGGCGACGTGCCACGGGGTTCGCAACGCGCAGAAAATACGGCTCCACCCTCGCCACGCGTCGACCATCGACGCGTACATGACCGTCCGGTAGAGGTCGATGTTCTCGACGACGCGCAGGCGGAAGCCCGCCTCTTTGGCACGCCGCGCCATCTGGATGTCCTCGTTGATGTCACCTCGAACACCCGCATGGCCACCGGTTGCCTCGTAGCAGGGGCGGCGCATCAGCATGAACGCGCCGTTGGCATAAGCGGTCGATTCGCTGGGGTTGTTGGCATTGCGCGGGCGAAACCAGACCATCAGCGTGATCGCGCAGACCGGTTGGATAATCTTTTCCCAGATCGAGCGCATCTCGATCACCGGCGTCAACGTCATCAGGTCGGCTTTGTAGAAGACGGCGTCACGCATCGCCATCGACAGCGTGTGCGTCGAAATCTGGCGGCAATCGGCGTCGGTGAAGCAGAGCCAGTCGCCGCGGCTGGCCTTCACGGCCTCGGTCATCGCGTGGCTCTTGCCCGTCCATCCATCCGGCAGCGTCTCGATGGTCAGTACGGTCAGCCGGTCGGCGTGTTCGCTCTTGAGCCGACGCAGGATCCGAGGCGTATCGTCCGTGCTGCGATCATCGACCGCGATGACTCCGAAATCCGGATAGTCCTGGCCGAGAAGCGACGTCACGCACGATTCGATGTGGTCCTGCTCGTTGCGGGCGGCGACGAGCACGCTGACACGCGGCGGCGGTTCGGGCGGTCCCAGATAGGTGTCGCCGCTGAGCATCTTGCGGCGGCGGATCGAACGCGACATCGCCACGAGGCGAATGATCCACGCCGCAACGATCACGGCGGAGGCACCGACCCACACCGCAAACGGGGTTGAATGGGGCATCGCCGACGCGGCCGGGTTAGTTTTCCGACCGTCGCACGGCCTGGAGCTGCTCGTAGACGACCGTCGGCTGCTTGACTTCGAAGACCAACACGCGATTGGGGCGCTGTGTCCAGAGGTGTTCCGCAAGGCTGTTGGGCCAGATCATCTTCCCCGGCATGTCGACGCGCTGTCCGGCGAAACGCTGCAGGTAGTCGCACACGGCCACATTGCAGAAGCCGCCCATGGTCTGTGTTTTGAATTCACCCGCGTCGTCGCGCCCGTTGAGAAGCTCCGCGTGCAACCGTTCCGCGTCGTCGCGCGTCAGATCCCATTCGAAGACCTTCATGAACGGTTCGCCGCCCAGGACGTCCAACTGCTTCGAGCGATAGTGCCACCATTCGACGACGTCCGGTGAATGCTCGTACATCAGATCGTGGCGGCGCTTGTACGCCGGATCGTTTTCTTTGAAGTCGCCGCCCGGGTCCCAGAACACGGGACGCCGCCCCGGGCAGGTCACACGCAGATCGCTGTGGTGCGATATCATCAAACCGTAGCAGATGATGACCTGAAGCCGCGGCTCGTCGTCGCGCTGGGTGTTCATCAGCACGGTGTCGGCCGGGGCCGATATCCAGCCCTTGGGAATCACGGGGCCGCCGGCGTTACAGCCTGCAAGCAGCACGATCACCGCAACCAGTGCGAGCGAGCGGGAAGAAGATACCAATTCGTCGGTTCGTGTGGCTCTTTGCATCATCGTCCGGCTCCTGTCCGTGCGCCGGAAGTATACAAGGAATTCGGCAGGTTTCCAGAGTGCGGGAGGCGTGACTGGGCAGGCAGCACGCGTCAGCCGCCCGATCGCCCGCGGGCGGCTACGTACGCTGAAGCCTGCACCGCGTAAGCCCGGATGATTCATGAATCATCCGGGTTACAGGATCTCCAGGGCCCTGTTCGGTGGCCGGCCGACCGCCGCATTCGGTCCCTTGACGACAATTGGGCGTTCGATCAGGCTCGGGTGCTTCACCATCGCGCCGATCAGCGCGGTGTCGTCGTCCGGCTTCCTAGCGAGACCGAGATCCGCGAACAGTTTTTCTTTCTTGCGGATCAGGTCGATGGGCCGCATTCCGAGCTTCTTCAGCAGTGCCTTGAGTTGTCGCTCGTCGAGCGGTTCATCCAGGTACTCGACAACAGATGGTTCGACGCCGCGATGACGAAGCAGTTCCAACGTCTGGCGGCTCTTGGAGCAGCGCGGATTGTGGTAGATCGTGACGCGATCATTCTTCGCCATGGCTAAAGTCTAGAGATAAAGAGATTCGCAGCGACAGGATAACAGGATCTGCTGGATCTACTGGAGGAGATCGCGAGTTCGCAAGGGACGTCCGATGGCACGTTTTGGACGCAGTTTTTCTTGTGTTGATTCAGATGGACGTGCCTGCCACGTTTGTAAACACCCCCGAATCCATCCTGTAAATCCTATAAATACTGTAAATACTGTAAATACTTTCAAAACTCCGGACGAAGCCCAGTTTTCGAGTAGACAGGATTAACAGGATGACAGGGTGGTCTTGATCCGGATGGAAACGATCGTTGACAATCGCTCCCAAACGCAATCCGATCCTGTTGATCCTGATGATCCTGTTATCCTGTCAAATTCCCCTGTCTCGATGACGGGATAAGGCAAGAGACCAAAGCCATGCCGCCTCACATTCCCATATTGCGCTTTGGCGAGGCGTACGATAGCCTCGATAGGGAGCAGGTCGTCGATCATCGCAACGGCGCGGTGCTGGCAAGCGTGAGCCGGGCCAATGCGGGCCTGATCCGGCGCGATCTGCGCCGCGCCGCGACGGCCGCGGAGCGATTGCGGTCGCGGCCGGCGTCCGAACTGTGGAACCAGTGCGAGAAGGCCGGCGAGATTTTTCTCACCGGCACTCTTCCTCTTGGCGGCGATGCCACGCAGACACCGCGGCAATATGTCGAAGCGCTCTCGTCCGTCAGCGGCCTGCCGCACGCGCTGTGCCGGCAGAACATGGCGAAGATCCATCACGTCATGACGAACATCCGCCAGATCGTGCGCGGCCTCAGCCGTGGCATCGACGATCTGAACGTATTCGACAGAGGCGTAGGAGAGCACCTCGGGGTGCCGGTCAGCTTCATTGCCGACTCCGACGTCCTGGGCGTGGTCCTGCCGAGCAACTCGCCGGGGGTCAACTCGATCTGGCTGCCGGCCGTGGCCCTGAAGACGCCGGTCATGGTCAAGCCCGGCCGCGAAGAACCGTGGACGCCATTGCGCATCATCGCCGCGTTGACCGAAGCGGGCTTCGAGCCCGCGGCGTTCGGCTTCTACCCCACCGATCACGAAGGCGCCGATGCGATCCTCAGCGGTTGTGCCCGGTCCGTCATTTTCGGGGACGACGCGACACTGCAACACTATGCCACCAACCCGTCGGTGCAGATCCACGGTACCGGTCGCAGCAAGATCCTGTTCGGCGAAGACCAAATCGACCAGTGGCCGCAGTCGCTGGACATGCTCGTTGAATCGGTCCTGAGCAACGGCGGACGAAGCTGCATCAACGTCTCGTCCATCGTCGTCCCGCGGCACGCCGATGCCGTCGCGGAAGCACTCGCCGGGCGTCTGGCCGCGATTCAACCGCGAGCCGACGACGACGAGCAGGCCGTTCTGTGCGCATTCGCGAACGCGAAGGTCGCCGAATCGATCGACGCCGCGATCGATCAGGGTCTGGACGGGGCCACAGACGTCACGGCGGCGCATCGCGACGGCCCGCGCCTGCGGCGACTCAACGGCGCGACCTACCTGCTCCCGACGGTCGTGCGCTGCAACAGCCTGGCCCACGATCTGGGCAACACGGAGTATCTGTTCCCCTACACGAGCGTCGTGGAACTGCCCCAGGATCAGATGCTCGACCAGATCGGATCGTCCCTGGTGGTCACCGCGGTGACCGAGGACGAGCGGTTCATCCGCCAGCTTCTACACAGTCCTTTGATCGACCGCCTGAACGTCGGCCCGGTGCCCACGTGCTCCGTGCAGTGGGATCAGCCGCACGAGGGGAATCTTTTTGATTTTCTCTACAGGCGACGGGCGATACAGTGGGGGGGGGATCGACGTAGCGACGTAGCGACGAAGGAGGAGGGGCCCGTCTAGCGATGAACGTCACCCCATTTGATTTTCAGCCTCGCACGCGGATCGTCTCTGGCGAAGGTGTGGTCGATCGCGTCGGCGACCTCGCACGAGAGCACGGTGCGCGCCGCGTCCTGATGGTGACAGATCCCGGAATCGTGGCGGCGGGCCACGCTGAGCGCGCGCGCCACGTCCTCGAGTCGGCGCGGTTGACCGTCACGGTGTACGACCGCGTGCGCGAGAACCCCACGACCCGCGACGTCGAGGCATGCCTGAAGGTTGCCCGCGCGGCCGAAGTCGACTCGATCGTCGGTCTTGGCGGCGGCAGCAGCCTCGACACCGCGAAAGGGTGCAACTTTCTTTTGACCAACGGAGGTCGGATGGGCGACTACCGGGGCGTGGGCAAGGCCACGAAGCCGATGCTGCCGTTCATCGCGGTGCCGACCACGGCCGGCACGGGCAGCGAATGCCAGTCATTCGCCTTGATCGCCGACGACCAGACGCATCAGAAGATGGCCTGCGGTGATCCCAAGGCCGCTGCCCGCGTGGCCGTTCTCGATCCCGTACTGACGCTCACGCAGCCGCGGTCCGTCACCGCGGTCACGGGCATGGACGCGGTGGCGCACGCGGTCGAAACGTCGGTCACCCGAGGTCGCAACCCCATGTCCCTGCTCTATGCCCACAGCGCGTTTCGACTGACACACACATCGCTGCCGCGCGTGCTCGACACGCCCGAAGACCTCAGCGCACGCGGAGCGATGCAACTGGGGGCCGCGTGGGCCGGCATCGCCATCGAAAACAGCATGCTTGGCGGTGCCCATTCCGCCGCCAACCCGTTGACTGCCCATTACGAAATCGTTCATGGTCAGGCCGTGGGCATGATGCTCACGCACGTGGTGCGCTTCAACGCCCAGGACAATGACACGCGGCGCGCGTACGTTGACCTGGCGAATCACAGCGGCCTTTGCCCTCAGGACGGCGACGATCCGATCGAGGTGCTTCTGCGGCGACTCTGCACGCTTCAGGAGGCGGCGGAACTGCCCGCGAGCCTTGCCGCCTGCGGAGTGCCCCACTCGGCCGTCGATGTGCTTGCCGAAGAAGCCGTGGGGCAATGGACCGCGCAATTCAACCCGATACCGATTGGCGTCCATGATTTCGCACAGCTCTATGTCGCGGCGATGGATCCATCAGTCCCCTATCCCTCCGGGAGAGGGTTTGGGAGAGGGTGATTGTTTATCTCGGAATCAGGTGGCGAAGACCTCTGCCGCCTCTCTGAACTCACTACTCTATACTTCAGCGTCATGAAATCGATCGCACACGTCAGATTCACGCTTCAATGTGCGATCTGGCTCGCCGTCGCAGTACTCGCACAGACCGGCGCCGCGCAGACGACTCGCCCCGCGAAACGTGACACGGCCCCCGCCACCGATTGGCCCATCTTCCGCGGCAACCAGGCCCTCACCGGCGTGGCCGCGGGGAAACTCGCCGAGAAGTTCGAACTGCGCTGGACATTTGTGACCGACGGGCCCATTAGGTCCTCACCGATCGTCTTTGGCGATCGAGTTTGGATCGGCAGCGACGACGGCCACGTTTACGCCGTCGACCGCGGCAGCGGCGACAAGGTCTGGTCGTACCGAACAGAGGGGCCCGTCGAAGCACCACCGACTTTCATCAATGGGCTCGTCGTCGCCGGCTCGACCGACGGCACCCTCTACGCCCTGGACGCCGCCACCGGCGGCCTTCGCTGGAAGTACGCCACCGACGACAAGATCGTCGGAGCGGCAAACTGGGCGCGCATTGCAGACGGCAATCGCATCTGCATCCTGGTCGGCAGTTACGATAACCGACTGCACTGTGTTGACGCGAGCAGCGGCGAACCCCTGTGGCGGTACGCCACCGACAACTTCATCAACGGCGGCGTGGCCGTCAAAAACGGCACGGCGGTGTTCGGCGGCTGTGACGGCCTGCTGCACGTTGTCCGCGTAGCGGACGGCAGCGCGCTGGCGAAAGTGGAGATCGGCTCATACGTGGCCGCCTCGGCGGCGATGGTGGACGACATGGCGGTCGTCGGCCATTACGACCACAAACTGCTCAGCGTGAATCTCGGCGCTGGGTCCGTGGCATGGGATTACCAGGACCGCGCCTTTGCGTTTTTCAGTTCGGCCGCCGTCGGTCGCGACCGGATCGCCGTGGGCAGTCGCGACAAACGCCTGCACTGCGTGCAGCGCGACTCGGGCCGGCCGCTGTGGACCTTCCAGACGCGCGGCCGCGTCGACAGCTCTCCGGTGATCTGTGACGGCAAGGTCGTCGTGGGTTCCGACGACGGTCGCCTCTACGTTGTGCGTCTTGCCGACGGGTCCGAAGTCTGGAGCCACCAGATCGGAGAAGCGATTGTCGCCAGCCCCGCCGTGGTCGGCGGGATGATCATCATTGGCGCCGAGGATGGGCGCCTATACGCTTTTTCCGGAGAATCCTGATTCCGAAACGAGGATGGCGGCCGAACGCGACGAACAGACCACCACGGACACACCCATGACATCAGACACCGGACTGCCACCTGCCGTCATCAACGATGAGGATAAGACCGGCGCCGGCAACTACTTCGTCGCCAACTATCCGCCCTTTTCGTGCTGGACGCCACAGCACGTCAACGACGTGCACGATGTGCTGAAGCGCACGCCCGCGAACGCCGCGGAGATGGGCGTGTACGTTCACATCCCGTTCTGCCGCAAGCGCTGCCACTTCTGTTACTTTCGCGTGTACACCGATCGCAACGCCGCGCAGATCCAGGACTACATGTCGGCGGTCATCCGTGAGGCTTCGCTCTACGCTCAAAGCCCGTACCTCCGGGGTCGCCGGCCGCGTTTCGTGTATTTCGGCGGCGGCACGCCGTCCTACCTGTCCGCCGAACAACTGCGAACATTAACCGAGGGCCTGCGCCAGCACATGTCGTGGGACGACGCCGAGGAGATCACCTTTGAATGCGAGCCCGGCACGCTCAACCGCAAGAAGCTCGAAGCGATTCGAGATTTCGGCGTGACGCGCCTGAGCCTGGGCATCGAGAACTTCGACGACGAGATCCTGGCCAACAACAATCGAGCCCATCTTTCCAAGCAGGTCTACGCGGCGTACGAGGATGCCCGATCGACCGGATTCGCGCAGATCAACATCGATCTGATCGCCGGAATGATCGGTGAGACGCCCGCAAACTGGCAACAATGCGTGGACCGAACCATCGACCTGGCTCCCGACTCGATCACCATCTACCAGATGGAAGTGCCGTACAACACGACGATCTATAAGCAGATGCGCGCCGACGGCCGCGTGACCGCCCCTGTCGCCGATTGGGCAACGAAGCGCCAGTGGGTCGCCGACGCGTTCGCCCGGCTCGAGACGGCTGGATACACCGTCGCAAGCGCCTACACCGCGGTCCGCCGCCGCGAACACAGCCGCTTTCTCTACCGCGATGCCCTGTGGACGGGAGCCGACATGATCGGTCTGGGCGTGGCCTCCTTCTCCCACCTGGACGGAACGCACTATCAGAACGAAACCGGCAGCGAGATTTACGAGCAGCGACTTGGCCGCGACGAGCTGCCCGTGTGCCGGGCCATGACGATGACGCCGACCGAGCAGTTGATCCGGCAGTTCATCCTTCAGTTGAAGCTCGGGAGGGTCGAACGAGGCTTTTTCCACGAGCGATTCGGTATCGATGTCTGTGAGAAGTTTGCCGGCGAACTGGGAAGGCTTCGCCACGCCGGCTACCTGACGTTCGACGAACAGACCATCACGCTCAGCCGCGAGGGTCTGTTGCGTGTGGATCGCCTGTTGCACAACTTCTTTTTGCCTGAGCATCGAGAGGTGCCGTATGCGTGACGCCACCGAACGCCCGTCGCCGCAGGTCGAACTGCTCGACCCCCTGGCCGACTACTACAGCGCTTGCGGCACATCCTTTCCACCGATCACGATGCTCGACGCCACGAGTTTGCCCGAGGCTTACCGGTTGCTACTGGCGCACGCCGACGACATGACCCCCACGCTCGAAGCCTTTCACGGGCAGTCCCTTGAATTGCGTGTCCACCGCAAGAGCCAGAGCGCCTCGACGCTCCAGCGCACGGTATCGCTGGTCGGTTGCAACGACGGCACGCCGGTCGAATTCGGCGCCATTCGAATCGAACTCGATGCGTTCGGCGCCGACGTATGCGCCGCGATCTGCGCGTGCAGCGCGCCGTTGGGCGCCATCCTCCGCGACTACGACATCGAACACCACAGCAACCCGACCGCGTTCTTTGCGATGAGTTCCGATGACGTCATAGAAGCAGCCCTGGCCCCGAACGCCATTCCACGCGGCACACCGCTGTACGGTCGCCGCAACGAGCTGTCCGACGGTCAGGGGCGTCCGCTGGCCCAGGTCGTGGAAATCCTGCCGCCACTCGAGGACAGCGCCTGATTCGGGTCGCAGCATGGTGTCCACAACCCCGGAGTACGACTGCATCGTGATCGGCGGCGGACCCGCCGGGTCCACCGCTGCCGCGGTGCTGGCCGAGAAGGGTCGCCGCGTCCTGATACTCGAGAAGGAAAAGTTTCCCCGCTACAAGGTCGGTGAATCCCTGCTGCCCTACTGCTACTTCACGCTGGAGCGGCTCGGTGTGGCTCGGAAGATCGCTCGATCGGACTTCGTCAGGAAATACAGCGTCCAGTTCGTCGACACCGACGGACACGTGTCGCAGCCCTTCTACTTCTTCCAACACCTGCACCACGCCGCGTCACGCACGTGGCAGGTCGTGCGAAGTGACTTCGACCAGATGCTCCTGGACAACGCACGCGAGAAGGGTGCCGACGTGATGGAGCAGACGACGGCGAGGCACCTGTTGCGATCGAACGGCGCGGTCGAGGGCGTCGCCGCGGCTCTTTCGGACGGACGGCAACTGGAGTTGCGAGCGCCCATGACGATCGACGCGAGCGGCCGCGACGCGTTTTCCGTGAACCGGCAGGAGTGGAAGATCCGTGATCCCAACCTCCAGAAGATCTCGATCTGGAACTACTACAAGGGCGCCTTGCGCGACGACGGGCTCGACGAGGGTGCGACCACGGTGGCCTATCTGCCCGGAAAGGGATGGTTCTGGTACATTCCGTTGGCGAATGACACCGTCAGCGTCGGCGTCGTCGCCGAGCGCGACTACCTGTACCGTGATGGCAAGAATCCTGAAACAGTGTTCCAGCGCGAAGCGCACGTCAATCCCTGGATCCGCCGCCACCTGGCACCGGGCCAGGTCGTCGGGCCCTATCGCGTCACGGGCGATTATTCCTATACGTCGCGCTACTGCGCCGCCGACGGCCTCGTTCTGGTCGGCGACGCGCTCGGATTTCTCGATCCGGTGTTTTCCTCGGGCGTTTTCCTGGCACTGCGCGGCGGCGAAATGGCGGGCGACGCCGTGGACAGCGCCCTGGAATCCGGGGACACGTCCGGCGAACGCTTTGCCGCCTACGGCCGCGACCTTTACGCGGGTATCGAAACGATGCGCAAACTCGTCTACGCCTTCTACAGCGAGGCGTTCAGCTTCGGCAAGCTGATGCGCGCCCACCCGGACCTGGGCGGCGATCTGACCGATTGCCTGATCGGAAACCTGTTCCGCGACTTCGACCGCCTGTTCCACGCCGTGGGCGAGTCCGTTGACATGCCCGCGGCGCCCGGAGGACCGCCGGGCGTCCTGGGCGGTGGGGATCAAGACCCGGTGACTCATGATCGGGGAGCCGCCAAGCATCCGATCGCTGACCGCTGATCACAACTGGTTCACCCCCCACATCCGACGCCCGCCCCTTGCGCATCGTTCAGATCATCCCCGGCACCGGCAACTTCTACTGCGGCACCTGTCTGCGCGACCACGCCCTGGCCAAGGGTCTGCGGTCACTCGGCCACGACGCGACGATGGTGCCGCTATACCTTCCCCTGGTCACGGAAAGCGCGGATGATGCCCAGCCCATCTTCTTTGGCGGGATCAACGTATATCTCGAACATCGATCGAGACTCTTTCGCGCGCTGCCCCGCTGGATGCTCAGATGGTTGGATCGGCCGGCGCTACTTCGATGGGTGGCAAGCCGGTCCTCCATGACCCGTGCATCCGTTCTCGGTGAGTTGACGGTCTCGATGCTGCGCGGCGAGCAGGGCCGGCAGGCAGGGTCGCTTGACCAATTGGCCACGTGGCTCGACACGTCCGGATCCCCGAACGTGGTGTCACTGGCGACCGGCTTGCTTGTGGGCCTTGCCGGTCGCATCAAGCAGATCACCGGCGCACCGATCGTCTGCACGCTTCAGGGTGAAGATGCGTTTCTCGATTCATTGCCGCAGCCACATCGCGCTGAAGCCTGGGCCACGATGGCGCGGCGCGCCGCCGATGTGGACGCGTTCGTCGCGGTCAGCCGCTACTACGCCGAAGTTATGACGCGCCGCCTCGATCTGCCGGCCGATCGCGTCCACGTGGTCCACAACGGCATAGAGCTGGAGGGTTTGGAACCGGCGGCACAACCGCCTTCGCCACCGGTCCTCGGCTATATGGCGCGCATGTGCCGCGACAAGGGTCTGCACACACTCGTCGAGGCTTACGTGCTCCTTCGGGAACGAGGACGCGTCGAGAACCTCAAACTGTGCATCGTCGGCGCCCGGACGCGCGCCGACGTACCGTTCGTCGACTCGCTGCGCCAGCGTCTCGCCGCGGCGGGTCTTATCAGCGACGTCACGTTCCTCGAAAACATTGACCGGCGGCAGAAGCTGGAGTTCCTGCGCCATCTTTCGGTGCTCTCGGTACCGGCCACCTACGGCGAGGCGTTCGGACTTTACGTTCTCGAAGCGCTCGCGTGCGGCGTACCGGTGGTTCAGCCGCGTCATGGCGCCTTCGCGGAATTGTTGGAAATCACCGGCGGCGGTATCCTCTGCGAACCGGATAATACACCGGCGCTGGCTGATGCGATCGAATCGGTGCTGACCAACCTCGAGCCCGCCCGCGTCGAAGCCTCCCGGGCCCGCAGCGTCGTCGTCGAACGCTTCAACGCGGCGCGAATGTCCGGCGATGTCGCGAAGGTGTGTGAGTTGGTGCTTGCACGCCAGAAATCGTAACGTGTCGCAAGTTCCGTCACTCGCACTTTCGCTCGTGACGGCCCTTCGTGCCTTAATGCCTTCCCGAAAATGCCTTACGAATTCAAGACGACACGCCGCGTCGAGTTTGCCGAGACGGATATGGCAGGCATCGTCCATTTCGCGAATTTTTTCCGGTACATGGAAGAAGCCGAACACGCGTTCTACCGGTCACTGGGGTTTTCCGTGCACCGCCGCACGGCCGACGGCTTTGTCGGCTGGCCGCGCGTTGCAGCCACGTGCGACTTTCTCCGGTCGCTGCGTTTTGAAGACGAGGTCGAGGTGCACCTGCTCGTGCGTCAGAGGCAGCCTAAATCGATTGAGTACCAGTTCGTCTTCCGCACGCGCCGCGACGATGGCGACCTCGAGGTGGCCCGCGGCACAATGAAAGTCGTGTGCGCTTCGCGATCGAACGACCAGTCGCAGTTGCAGGCCGTCACCATTCCCCCACAGATCGCCGAAAAGATCGAGGAAGCACCCAGGGAGCTTCTGGAAGTATGAACACCCATGCCACAACCTCCCGCTGATCATCACAGCATGACCTGGCTCGGGTTCGCGCTACTCACCGTCGCCACGTGGGGTGTGTACGGCGTCCTGCTGCACACGGGGCAGATGTCGATGGGAGACCCGGGCTACGGTCGCTACAAGGCGTTCCTCTGGGTTGGCATCGCGTACGTGCTGACGGCCGTCCTCGCTCCGGTTGCGGTGCTCTGGTTCAGCGGCGCCGGGTGGCGGATGCCCGCGGCCGGTATCGGGTGGTCGCTGCTCGCGGGGATCGCCGGCGCCGTGGGCGCCTTCTGCGTGCTGCTGGCGTTCGGGGCGAAGGGTTCACCCGCTGTCGTGATGTCAATCGTGTTCGCCGGCGCACCGATCGTGAACGCCGTCGTGGCCATTCTGCTGCACCCGCCGACCGGCGGCTGGGCCGCGATCAGGTGGCCGTTCCTGCTCGGGATCGTTCTGGCGGCGCTCGGCGGATGCCTTGTGAGCCTTTACCGGCCGCCGCCCGGGCGGACCGCGCTACCGCCGTCCGCGGTGGCAAGCCAACTCGACACTGACAGCTGATTCCAAAGATGAACGCCCAGCCGCCACCCGATCGCCAAACCATCCGGGCAGCGCAACTGGACCGGCTGCGCGCGCTGATCGGGGCGCTGACGGAGTCCAACCGCTTCTATTGCCAGACGCTGGCCGCCGCGAAGGTGGACCGGAACATCGCGAGCCTCGATCAGTTCACGGCGCGCATGCCCGTGACGACGAAGCCTCAACTTATCGACGATCAGCGCACCCATCCGCCCTACGGGACGAACCTCACTTTCGATTTCGACCAGTACAGTCGTCTCAGCCAGACCAGCGCCACGACCGACGTGCCGATGCGATGGATCGACACGCCGCAGAGCTGGTCGTGGATGCTCGACAACTGGGCGCAGGTGTACGAGGCCTGCGGCGTCACCCCAAGTGACCGCATCTTCTTCGCGTTTTCGTTCGGCCCTTTCCTTGGCTTCTGGACGGCATTTGAATCCGCCGCGCGCCTCGGTTGTCTCTGCATCCCCGGCGGCGGCATGACCAGCGTCGCCCGCCTCGCGGCGATCCTCGACAACCGGGCTACCGTTCTGTGCTGCACGCCCACGTATGCGATCCACCTCGGGCAGGTTGCGGCCAAGGAAAATATTGATCTGCGCGGCGGCGAGGTGCGATCCATCATCGTCGCGGGCGAGCCCGGCGGCAGTGTCGGCGCGACTCGATCGACCATCGAAGGTTTCTGGCCGGGTGCCCGGGTCTACGACCATCACGGGATGACCGAGGTCGGCCCGGTCTCGTACCAGTGTCCCAAGCGACCGGGCATCCTGCACATCATCGAACCGGCGTATCTCGGCGAGGTGGTCGATCCGGATTCGTTCGCCAGCAATCCGGTCGGATCGGGCACGGTCGCCCCGGGTGAAACCGGTGAATTGATCCTCACAACACTCGGCCGAACGGCCTGCCCGCTGCTGCGCTATCGCACGGGCGACAGCGTGCGCCTCGGAGCCGACGAGCGATGCGCGTGCGGCCGGTCCCTGACCAACCTCGAAGGCGGAATCCTGGGCCGCGCCGATGACATGGTCCTCGTGCGCGGCGTCAACGTCTTTCCCAGCGGCGTGGATCAGGTCATGCGGAGGCGTCGCGGCGTCGCCGAGTACCGTGTCGAGGTCCATCGCGGCGACGGACTGACCGAGCTTAAGGTCCAGGTCGAAGCCGAACCGGAAGAACCCGATATCCCGGCGCTGTGCCGGAGGCTGGAACGTGACCTGCGCGACGCCTTTCAGATTCGCGTGCCGGTGACGGCGATCGACCCGGACAGTTTGCCGCGGTTCGAGATGAAAGCCAGACGCTGGGTGTTTCGCTGATTCGAATGACAGACGCATCCCCCCTGCTTCAACTCACGGACGTCACCAAGCGCTACGCGTCGGCGGACGACACGGCGCAGAAAGATGTCCTGCGCGGTGTGAGCTTGACGGTGCAAGCCGGCGAGTCGCTGGCGATCACTGGCCCCTCGGGATCGGGAAAATCCACACTTCTGAACATCATCGGGGCCCTGGATCCGCCTTCGAGCGGATCCGTACTTTTCGACGGCACGGATCTGTGCGATCTGGACGAAAAGCAGCGATCGGCACTGCGCAACCGGCACATCGGATTCGTCTTCCAGGGCCACCACCTTCTTCCCCAGTGTACGGCGCTGGAAAACGTGCTGATTCCGACTCTGGTCCATCGTGACGCCGCCCTGCGCGGCGACGCCGACGCGCGGGCACGACGCCTTCTGGATCGCGTCGGACTCACCGACAAGCTGAAGCGGCGACCGGGCCAACTCTCCGGCGGCGAGCAGCAGCGTGTCGCCGTCGTCCGGGCACTGATCAACGAACCGCGGCTCGTTCTGGCCGATGAACCGACCGGCTCGCTTGACGAGGACTCAGCCGACCGGCTTGTCGAATTGCTCGCGGCGCTGAATCGCGAGCAGCGCGTCACGCTCATCGTCGTCACGCATGCGCCGCGCTTCGCCGATCACCTGCGGCGTCGGGCGGTGATGCGGCAGGGCGTCGTTGAGTTCGACGGAGATGATTCGTGAACACCCGGCGGTTGATCGTTCGTGGCCTGACCCACTACTGGCGGACCCACGTCGGCGTTCTGCTCGGCGCGACCGTGGCCAGCGCCGTAATCGTTGGCGCCCTGCTCGTCGGCGATTGCGTCCGCCAGACACTGAGGCACCAGGCCGCAGCGCGCCTCGGGCGTGTTCAGCTGGCCATGGCGGCGCACGACCGTTTCGTGCGCGCCGCCCTGTCCGAGGAACTATCGCGTGCTCTGAACGCGCCCGGCGCGGCGCTGATCCAGCTGGCGGCGGTGGCGGCGCGACCCGACGGCACGGCCCGTGCAAATCGCGCCACGATCCACGGCGTGGACCAGCGCTTCTGGCAATTGGGGCCGAAAGCAGTCGATCCCGGTCGCATCGGGCCCGATGACGTCATCCTCAACGACGCCCTGGCCGAGCAACTTCACGTCGACGTCGGCGACGAGGTCGTGATTCGTGTGCCCCGGCCAAGCGCGCTGCCGCGCGACGTGCCGCTCGGGGCCGACGACCACTCGACCATGGCGCTGCGCGTGACGGTCAAGGCGATCGTGACCGACGACCGGTTCGGGCGCTTCGGGCTGTCGGCTAACCAGGCGTCGCCATTCAATGCATTCGTGGAACTGACGGCGCTGCAGCAAAAGCTGGATCGACCCGGCGCTGCCAACCTGTTGCTGATCGGCTCCGGTTCGGCGCCGCTTCAAGCCGCCGACGCTCAGACCGCCCTTGGTCGAAGCTGGCGGATCGAGGACGTCCAGCTCGAACTGCGCGACGTGATGAAGGGAGCCTGGCTGGAGTTGCGAACCGACCGCGTGTTTCTCGATGAGGCCATCGTCGACGCCCTCCGTGGTCTGGATCCTGACGCCGTGGGCGCCCTGACCTACTTTGTCAACGAGATACGCCACGGCGATCGCGCGGCGCCCTATTCCATGGCGACGGCGATCGGTGATCTGGACGGGATCGGCCGCGGCGTCGCCGGGCTGGTACCGGATGCGATGGCCGACGACCGGATTGTTCTGAATCGCTGGCTGGCCGACGATCTCGACGCCCGGGTAGGCGAGCGGATCACGATGCGCTACTTCGTCATGGGACGCGGTCGCCGACTCATTGAAGAAAGCGCGACTTACACAGTGGACCGGATCGTCCCGATCGAGGGCCCGGCGGCGGATCCGGAATGGATGCCGAATTTTCCCGGCCTCGCCGACGCCGATCACTGCCGGCAGTGGCGACCCGGCATTCCGATCGACCTGGAACGGATCCGTGAGCAGGATGAAGCCTACTGGGAGGCTCACCGCGGCACGCCCAAGGCGTTCGTGACGCTCGCGGCCGGCCGCAAGACGTGGAGCAACCCGTTCGGCAACCTCACGGCGGTACGCTTCGCGTCGGCCGAGGGCAAGAAGCAGCGCATCGCCGAAGCGATCCGCGACCGCGTCAAACCGGCGATGCTCGGCCTGTCGTTCCAGGACGTCGCGGCCGAGGCGCAGAAAGCCGCGACGCCAATGGTCGACTTCGGCCTCCTGTTCCTGGGGATGAGTTTCTTCCTGATCGTTTCGGCGCTGCTCCTGACCGGGCTGATGTTCACGTTCAGCGCCGAGCAGCGCACCGCCGAAGTGGGCACGCTTCGGGCCGTGGGGTTTGAGCCTCGAGTCGTCCGCAATCTGCTTCTGGCTGAGGGAGCGGTACTGGCCCTGGTCGGAAGTGTCGTCGGCGCCAGCGCAGGCATCGTGTACACCCGCGCCGTCCTCTTCGGTCTCGCAACCCTGTGGCAGGGCGCCGTGGCGGGCGCAGCGCTGAAGTTCAATGTCGGCTGGCCGTCATTGCTGACCGGTAGCGCCGCCGGGTTGCTCGCGTCGATGGCCGCGATGGCGTGGGCCCTGCGCCGCCAGGCGAAGCGCCCGCCACGTCAGTTGCTGGCATCGGAACCGACTGCGACGCGATCCCGTGTCGTGCGTTCGCCACGAACTGCGGCGGCCTGCGCCGTGATCGCGGCGGGCGCGGCGCTGCTGGTGATCGTCGCAACCGGCGCCGACCGCGGCCCTGCGGCCGCGATCGCCTTCTTCGGCGTCGGCGCCCTGATGCTGATCGCGACACTGGCCGCATGCGCGTGGCTCTTCGGCCGCCTGGCGCAGGTCCGGTCAGGCGTCGGGACACGCATGACCCTTGGAAGCCTGGCCTTGAGAAGCACGGCCCGGCTCAGCGGCCGCAGCCTCAGTACGGTGGTGCTGCTCGCATGCGGCTGCTTCCTGGTGGTTGCGGTAAACGGCAATCGGCAGGATCCCACGGCCGGCGCGGCTCGCCGCGATTCCGGCACGGGCGGCTTTGCGCTGTACGGTGAGACGGCCCTACCGGTGGTGGACGACCTGAACAGCATCGCCGGCCGCGACGCGATCGGCCTTTCGACGGACTCGATGTCCGATGTGTCGTTCGTGCCCTTGCGCGTGCGCGACGGAGACGACGCGAGCTGCCTGAATCTGAACCGCGCCCAGTCGCCGCGCCTGCTCGGCGTGGATCCCGCCGCACTGGCGCAGCGCGGCGCCTTCGCGTTCGTCGAGGCGCAGGACGTCGAAGACGGGCAGAATCCCTGGGATCTACTCCGCCAGGCGCGCAACGATCGGACCATTGCGGCGGTGGCCGATCACGCGACGCTCACCTGGGCGCTACACAAGAAGATCGGCGACACGCTGACCTATACCGACCAGAGAGGCGCGACCTTCGACGTGCGAATCGTCGGCGTCCTGGCGGACTCGATCCTTCAGGGAAGCCTTCTGATCGACCGCGAGGCATTCGAGGCTCGCTATCCGTCCGAAGCGGGTTTCCGCACGTTTCTGATCGACGCGCCGCCGAACCGGGCCGCGCCCCTGGCACGAGAGATGTCGCGGCAGATGCAGGACTATGGAATGCAAGTGACGCCGGCACCGCAACGCCTCGCGCGTTTCCTAGAGGTGCAGAACACCTATCTCTCGATATTCCAGTTACTCGGCGGCCTGGGCGTCCTGCTGGGAACCGCCGGTCTGGGCATGGTCGTTGCGAGAAACCTGCTCGAGCGTCGCGGCGAACTGGCCGTTCTGCGCGCCGTGGGGTATTCACACGGTCGGCTCTTTCGGCTCGCGTTCACGGAGCACGCGTTTCTCCTGGGGCTTGGCCTCATCGGTGGCGTCGCCTCGGGGCTCGTGGCCATCATCCCCGCGATGCGCTCGCCCGCCGTGAGTGTTCCCTACGGCCTCATCACCGCCACGCTTGCGGCCGTCGCAGCCGTCGGAGCCGCCTGCGTCTGGGTAGCCACAGTCGCAT
>CAUZBA010000001.1:0-48367 GCA_963577635.1 Phycisphaerae bacterium | reverse complement strand
GGGGATTTGCCACAAAGATCGCAGAGGATACAGAGAGGGGAAGCAAGTCAATGATACGGGTACTGATTCTTACCCAGTCGACGAGCACAACCGGAAAACTCATTGCAATGTTTGAACAATGATCCGAATCATTCAGGACCCTCCTCCCCACTCTTCTCTGTGTCCTCTGTGGCGATCCCCCTGGCTCGCGTGTCACTCGCGGCGCCCCAGCACGTCCTGCATCCTGGCGCGCATCAGCCAGACAGTGTCCTGGCCGGCAAGAATGAGCATGTCGCCGTCGGGCGTGAGGTGTGCCTTGAACCCGAACAGCGATGTGGCGCGGCGTGAGATCTTGACCGGATCGCCCAGAACCGGCGCGTCCTTGAGAGTGCCGCGGCACAAAAACATTCCGGCCCTGGTCTCGTACACCAGGGCGACGCGCCCGTCGTCGAGAAACAGCTGCGCATCCCCCACCGTGCGTCGGTCCTCAACCAGCTTCAGCGGCTCGGTCCACTTCCTGCCTTCGCTCGAACGGCAATAGCGAATATCGCGATGGTGATTGGTGAACACCATATGAAAAACGCCATCGGGCGCGATCGTCACGTGCGGGCTGCCCACCGCCAGCTTGTGCTTTCGGCCCATCGCGAGTGACGTCAAATCTGTCAGTTCGTCGAGCGACGACGCGGATCCGGCGTAGTCGCGCCAGAACATCCAGTAGCGCCCGTCTGGATGGCGTGTGATCCGGGCGGAGCCCGCAGGCCAGCCTCCGAAGCCGCCGAACTCGATCGGACGCGGACGCGACCATTCGCGACCGTCCTCCGTGCGTGTCAGCCACAACCGATAGCCGGCCGTGCCGACCGGCTCTAGGTGCAACCGGTTCGAGAAATACGTGAGCCAGATGGACCCGTCTACGTCCACGAAAAGCGACGGCGCAACCGTCTTGCATACGTCGTTGAACGGCAATGGCCACGGCTCATCCCACCGAATTCCATCGTCGCTGGTACTGATCATGATGTTCTCGTAATCGCGACAGAACACGACGAGCCATCGGCCATCGGCGAGGCGAACCAGGTTCGGGTCGGCACTGTACGAAGTTCCGAATCCGCGTAAATCCGTGAGCCGTGAGCGGAACGGGCTGTCCAGATTGATCAACAGGCCATACGTCCGCCCCGCCTCGAGTGTCAACTGTGTCCGAAGCACCTCGCGGTGGCCGGGAACCGCATAGTGAAAGTCGTATTCCCCGGGTTTTAACGGCATCACGCCGCCGTGGACGACGTGTGCGCCATTGCGCTGCAGCAACCCGTCGGCGGGTAGCGTTTCGATCTCTACCCTGGCCCAGATATCTCCCGGTTCCGCCGGTTCCACACGCGGCCTGAATGTCGCGTTGACCTCTATTCGGTGCACGTTGAACGCCTCGTCCCCTTGAACCGACTCCAGGTGCATCATGTCGATTCCGGAAGGAAACTCATAACGCACATCGTGATTCCTGCGGCCGTCACCCGCGCCGGGCGGCCAGTCCACTTCGCCGATCTGCACGTGACGGTTGCCTTGCGGGCCGCCAACGCCCCAACATCGCACTCGACCATCGACGTTCGGCTCTTTCCGCTCGAATTCGCACTCAATCTGCACGGTGTCGAACTCCAACCCCGTGTCCGGCATCAGGGCGAACCGCCAACTGCGGCTGCCGGCCGAGGCGATCACCTGGTAGGCTCGCCCTCTGGTGGCAGGGTTGTCCAGGTCATACACGACGCGCGCGTTGCGGTCGCTCATCACTTCCACGGCGGCGAGCGGCGGCATCGGCACTGCCGCATCCCTTTGCCTGGCCAGTCGCGCTATGGCGTGGATTTCCAGATTCGGGCGGGCGGCGTTGAATAGGCCAATCAGGTTGTGGCGGTTCCAGGCGTCGATCGCGTCGTCGATCCGGCCGAGCTGCAAGTGGGTTTCGGCCAGTTCCCTCATCACCGTCAAGGGGTAAAGCAGTTGTGATTGCGGGGGCAACGGATTCGGGGAAGCATCTCGCTCGATGAGTTCTGAAATCAGATCCGGGATCTGCTCATTGGCGCCTTTCAGATCGCGGACCCCGTCAACAAACGAGCGTGCCGCCGCGGGCAGATCCTTCAGAACATCACGCTGAATGCGGCCGATCAAGAGTCGATAGGTCGCGAGCGTCCTGACGTGGTGAGCATTCTGGGCGCGAAATTGCTGTTGCATGGCTTTTCTGCGCCGTAGCGCCAGCACTTGGGCGACGGCCGGATGTTGCCCGTGGACCTCCGCATCCTTGATCTGCCGTTGTCGTTCGGCATCGAGCCGACGGTTCAGATCCTTCTGATGCCTGCGGTCCAGGGTGTGAAGTGCGCGATCGTAAGCACTGACGGCGCCGGGCCAATCATTCAGGAGCTGGTGTGCGTGGCCGAGCCACAACAAGTCCTGGTACACGACGGTGTCCCCCATCGCGAGATGCGCGTATCGCTGCAGCATGCTCTCGAAATCGCCTGCCCTGAACGCGCTTTGCGCCTCCTTTCGCTTGACGCCCTGCTGCTGGGGTGTCAGACGTGTGATCCCGCGCAGGGCCCGACGCACGCGATGGCGAATTTCCGGCAGCGGATGGTCCATGGCATCCCGAAGGCCCGCGGCCGCGGGCATGCCGATCCGCACGAGGACTTTTTCCGCGTCCTCGCGCAGCTCGTATCGCGGATGGCCGAGTTGCTTGACCAGCCGGGCGATCTCGCTGGAACCGTGGCGGGCCACGGCCACAGTGGTCGCGCACACGACGGCCGCGGCACCGATACCGAGAATCAGCGATCGGCGCCACATGCGCGGCGCCGGCCGGCTGCCGAACCGCGGGACACGACCTGGATGATTGATTCGTTTGAGCACGACAATCTCGGGGTCAAGACGCACGTTCGATCGGGGCGACCCGCCACAGGATGGGTGGCCGCGACACCGCAGCGAACCTGCCCGTTTCCGGCTTCTCCTGGCGTGCGGCGGCCCGCACCCGGAAATTCTAGGCACACCCCCGGGCGGCGCGACAGATTACCTGGCGACGACGTTGACCATCTTGTCTTTGACCACGATCACTTTCTCCACGGTCTTGCCTTCGATGGCGGATTGCACCTTCGGATCGGCCAGCGCGGCGCTTTCGATATCGGATGTTGCGGCGTCGGCCGGAACCACCACCCGGCTGCGCAGTTTCCCGGCGACCTGAACCGGGTATTCGATCCGCTTCTCGATCAGCAGCGCCTCGTCGACGAGCGGCCAGTCCTCATAGGCCAGTGTCCGCTCGTGACCGAGCATGTGCCACAACTGCTCGCAGATGTGCGGCGCCATCGGTGAAAGCAGCAGGATCATCGTCTCGGCCGTTTCACGCGGAATCGATTCGAGCGGCATCAGTTCGTTGTTGAGTTCGATCAGCGCGGCGATCGCCGTGTTGATGCTCAATCGCTCCAGGCCATCCGTGACGCGCTTGATCGTCCGGTGCTGCAGACGCTGCAATGGAAGCGACGCTGGCTCGTGCGACACGAGCATCCGCCCGGTCTGGTCGTCAACCATGTTACGCCACAACCGCTGCAGAAACCGGTGCACGCCGACAATGTCTCGGGGATTCCAGAGCTTCGACTGGTCCAACGGCCCCAGATACATCAGAAAGAGGCGGAGCGTATCCGCTCCATATTGATCACAAATCTCATCCGGCGCCACCGAGTTCTTGAGGCTCTTGCCCATCTTCCCGAACTCTCGTGTCACGGGCTGGCCCTCATGAAAGAATTCTCCATCTTTCTGTTCGATCTCGGTCGCGGGCACGTACATGCCGCGCTGGTTCCGATAGGCGTGTGCCTGGATGTAACCCTGGTTGTAGAGGCGGCCGAACGGTTCGGGACTGCTGACGTGACCCAGATCGTACAGCACCTTGTGCCAGAACCTCGCGTAAAGAAGATGGAGCACGGCGTGTTCGACGCCGCCGACGTACAGGTCGACTCCTCCCGCGGCGTTTGGCCGTTCCGAGTCTTCGCCGGACATCCAATACTGTTCGACCTCCTGACGCACAAAGCGTTCGCCGTTGTCTGGATCGAGGAACCGCAGGTAGTACCAGCAAGATCCGGCCCACTGCGGCATCGTGTTCAATTCGCGCGTGTACGTCACTCCACCCCGGTCGACGCGGACCCAGTCGTCCGGCGCGCGCGACAGCGGCGTCTGCACCTGGGCGCTCGGATCATCCGTGGCGTGCGGTTTGAACTGCTCCATCTGCGGCAGTTCGACCGGAAGATCCGATTCGTCGAGCGCCACGACCTGCCCGTCCGGTCCGTGCAGTATGGGAAACGGTTCGCCCCAGTAGCGCTGCCTGCTGAACAACCAGTCGCGCAGCTTGTACTGCACACGAGGCCGACCAATACCCTGCGCATCCAGCCATTCGCTGATCCGCGATTTTGCTTCGGCAGTCGGCAAGTCGTCTAGCGACACGTACTCGTTGGCCGACGCCATGCTCGTCCCGTTGCCGACGAACGCGTCGCCCGCGACGGAAGGATCGGCGCAATACGATTCGGCCGTCACCTCGTGTGCCGCCAGCCAACTGTCGTCGGCCAACACGACCGCGCGGATCGGCAACCCGAAGCACCGGGCAAATTCGAGATCCCGCTGGTCATGCGCCGGCACGGCCATGATCGCCCCGGTGCCGTAGCCCATCAGGACGTAATCCGCGATCCAGATCGGAATGTTCTCGTCATTCAGCGGATTGATCGCGTACGCACCGGTGAACACGCCGGTCTTGGTGCCGGCCTCGGCCATGCGATCGATGTCACTGCGGCACTGCGAATCATGCTGATATTTTCGCACGGCGTCGCGGCATTCGGGCACCGTGACCTGATCGACGATCGGGTGCTCGGGCGCCAGGACCATGTAGGTCGCTCCGAACAGCGTGTCGGGGCGCGTCGTGAACACGCTGATGACGTCGTCGCGGCTGACGAGGGCGAAATCAACGGTCGCACCCTCGGACCGGCCGATCCAGTTGCGTTGCATGATCTTGATCGGCTCGGGCCAGTCGACGAGGTCAAGGTCCTGTAGGAGTCGATCTGCGAACGCGGTGATCCGAAGCATCCACTGTCGCAGCGGCCGCTTGAAAACGGGGTGGTTGCCACTATCGCTGAGGCCCTCGTTGGTGATCTCTTCGTTGGCCAGGACCGTGCCCAAAGCGGGGCACCAATTCACTTCCACGTCGTCGATGTATGCCAGCCGGTGATTGTCGAGGATCTGACGCTGGTCCTCCGGCGACAACTCGTGCCATTTCCGAACGCCGATAGGCGTGCCGCCGATCGCGTCGAGCCCTTCGGCCGGAGCCGTCACCAGTTCGCCATCCGGCCCTACGTAGAGTTGTTCCGATGAAAGCTTCTGCTCCAACTCGTCGATCGGCCTCGCACCGCCCGCCGCCGGGTCAAACCAGCAATGAACCATCTGCAGAAAAATCCACTGGGTCCAGCGGTAGTAGCGCGGATCGGTCGTCGAGAGGCTCCTGTCCCAATCGAAGCAGAGCCCCAGCCGTCTGAAGTGGCTCGTCAGATTTCTAATGTTCTGCTCTGTGGTTATCGATGGATGGATCCCGCGCTCGACCGCATACTGTTCGGCCGGCAGTCCGAAGGCGTCGAAGCCGATCGGATGAAGCACATTGTGGCCTGTCATTCGCTTGTATCGAGCCACGATGTCGGTGGACGAATAGTTCAGCGCGTGGCCCATGTGAGCGCCGGCGCCCGACGGATATGGAAACATCGCCAGGACGTAATACTTCGGCTTGTCCGGGTCGAATCCCTCGTCGCCCGGGTTCGGAGCCGCGAACGTCCGGTGCTCGTCCCAGTACGCCTGCCAGCGCTGCTCGATGGCGCCAAAGTCGTATTTCATCGAGGACAGGATATGAGACGGGGAAGGGAGGGACAAAGAATCGAAGAGAAAAAGCGACGAAGGGGGGAAGAAAGCAGGAAAACAGAAAGCAAGAGAGCAGGAAAGAGGGGAGCAGGACTACTTATCCGAATTTCTGCTTTTCCGCTTTTTCGTTCTTCCGCTCTTCCCCAACCGTCGCTTGCCCTTAGAACCTGAACATCAACCCCGCATAGATCATGGCGCCGTCGTAACCGGGGTTCTGATCGATGCCCTTCATGCGGGCGTTGGAGACATGGTGCCAGCGGGCGCCCACCATCATGTACATGTTGTCGTCCAGATCGATGAGCGAGCCGATACCCGCCTGCGGCGTGAAGTTTAACTGTGTTCCGTTCGCCGGAAATCTGATGCTCCCGTGAATGAGGCCGGAACCTGCGTCGCCGTATAACGACCAGCCGTCGCCGCGGTAGAAGTGGTACCGCATAAGCAGATCGAGCCCACCGGCAGCACTGCCGCCGCCGCTTTGACCGGCTTCGTCTTCGGCGTTGAAGCCTCCACCGACAACCTCCGCGTTGAACGAAATGTTGTCCCACAGGTGGTAACCGAAGCCCACGTGGGCCAGGTAAAGTTCACCCGAATTGTCGCCGAATGTCGCCGAACCGTACGCCTGCATCGTCCAGGAACCGGCGACGAAAGGCTCGGCCGCGACCGGTTCTTCGATGTCGCCGGCGGACGTGGTCGTCGCCGCGACGACGACGACCCATGACAGTATCTTGAACGTCTTCATGATCACCGCTGTCCCGTACGAATGAACCCTATCAACGCGATACGCACTCGAACGGAATTATCCTAGGACCTCACCGACTGATTGCAACAGGGTCGCTCGCAGGGCGCGTTCGGAGGAACGCGTGCCTGCCTGATTGTCCCCACCGCGAGACAGGTTTACGCATAGAATGATGAGAGCCTGATGAGCACCACCGTACCATGCGACACATCGGAAGTACCCGCTCGGCCGGCCGTGATCTACGACGGCGAGTGCCCCTTCTGCACCAGGCAGATCGAGAAGTTCAAGAGCCGTGACACGGACAAAGTATTTGAATACGTGCCGCGTCAGGCCGAGGGCATCGACCGCCGTTTCCCCATGCTCGCGGAGGGCGACTTCAACACCGGCATGCGCCTGGTGCACCGCGACGCGTCGGTCAGCGTCGGTGCCGACGCGATCTACCACATCGCGCGCCGCATGAAGGGATGGAGGCGGCTTGCGTGGCTCTACCAGGTGCCGGGGCTGAATATTCTGTGTCGGGCCATCTACGCCTGGATCGCCAGGAACCGGTACCGGCTCGCGAAGAAATGCGACGACGGTGCGTGCCCACGGTGACGCGGTGGCGTGGTGGCGTGGTGGCGTGGTGGCGTGGACTGGACGACGGCACATTCCGGCTTCAGCGCTTCGTCATCGCGAACGTGCCCACTTTGCCCTTTGCGGAACGGTATTGCCCGTCGAATCGATCACCCCGGATCGTGCCCGTCCACTGATACTCGCCGTCATCGTCTCCGAGGTCGGCCTTGCCCTCGAAGAGAACTGTGTCCGTTTTGGTCCGGCCCTTCATCGTGATGTTGTAGGCGAACTGTCTGCCGCAGTATCCGGTGAATCGGGCCTTGTAATTGTCGTTGTCGATCTGGCGCACGGTGCAGTACAGATCACCGTTGTGCCCCGGCGCGCTGTCCTGCCACGTGCCGCTCCAGCGATGATTTTGACAACCGGAGCACAGAAGCAGAGGTGCGACCGCGACAACACACCAGATGGTGCTGCGTGACTTCATGATTCATTCCTTTCGATGCAGTGGATCGATCGCGACAATCCGTTAGTATAGTGGATTGCGACATGTTCACCGAGCAACGCATACGGGACCTGCTTGATCAGGTTGCCCAGGGCAAGATGGCGATTGACGGCGCCGTCGATGCGCTGCGCCATCTGCCGTTCGAGGACGTGGGGTGTGCCACACTCGATCATCACCGCCAACTTCGCGATGGGTTCGGTGAGGTCGTCTATTGCAGCGGCAAGACGCCTCAGCAGGTCGCCGAGATTGTTTCGCGTCTGGCCGAATCATCGCCGAGGGTGCTTGGCACAAGGGCCACACCATCGCAATTCGCCGCGGCGCAAGTCGAGGTGCCGGATCTGCAATACCACGAAACCGCCCGGGCGTTGTGGCTCGACCGGTCGCCCCGGCAACCTCGCCACGAGGGCACCATCGTCGTGTCGGCGGGTACCAGCGATCAGCCGGTGACCGAAGAAGCGGCGCTCACACTGGAGGTTATGGGCCATGCGCCCCGGCACATCACCGACGTGGGGGTCGCCGGCCTGCACCGGCTCCTGCACCACGTCGATGCACTGCAGTCGGCCAACGTGATCGTGGTCGTCGCCGGCATGGAAGGCGCGCTGCCGAGCGTCGTCGCCGGTCTCGTGGGCGCCCCGGTCATCGCCGTGCCGACAAGTGTCGGTTACGGCGCAAGCTTCGGCGGCCTGACGGCGCTGATGGGAATGCTGAGTTCATGCAGCAGCGGCGTCACCGTGGTCAACATCGACAACGGCTTCGGCGCCGGGTACACGGCGGCGATGATCAACCAGAAGATCGTCGATGCTGGCGCGCGGACGGGAGGCGCGTCTCGGGGGAGTTGACAGGATCGACAGAATGGGATGAGGAGATTTACAGGATTGGATCGGGTGGGTGGTGGGGTCTCAGAAGGCGCGTCCGCCCGAATCGGTGTAGATCAACGATCCAGTCAATCCTGTCTATCTTGTCCTAAGATATCCGGTGTCTGATGCATTGTTTGACGGGTCGGCAGGATTTACAGGATCAACGGGATCAGAATCAATTGGGTACTGATCAACAGCACGACGGCTCGCACACGGATCCGAATCCTGTAGATCTCCCTTCCCATCCTGTCGATCCCGTCAACTCCCCCCTTCCGCGCCTCCGGGCCTGGTTCCGCGAATACGATTCGGCGCTCGTGGCTTTCTCCGGCGGGGTGGACAGCGCCCTGGTCATGGCGGTGGCGCACGAGCAATTGAGTCATAGAGCACTGGCCTGCATCGGTGTGTCACCGAGCTACCCGGCCCGCGAGATGCGACAGGCGGTGGCTCTGGCCGAGCAATTGGGTGCCGCCTATCGCCTGGTCGACACCGAAGAACATCTCGATACCCACTACGCCGCCAACGCACCGGATCGCTGTTACCACTGCAAGAACGAGCTGTACGGCAGACTGCACGCGATCGCCGATCGCGACGGCTGGCACGTGATCGCGGACGGCACGAACCGCAGCGACCTCGACGACACGCGCCCGGGCATCGCCGCCGCCGACCGGCACGCCGTGCGCCGTCCGCTGGCGGAGTTAGGCCTGACCAAGGACCAGGTGCGGGCCGCGGCGCAGGAGCTGGGCCTGCCGGTCTGGGACAAGCCGGCGATGGCGTGCCTGTCGTCGCGCGTGCCGCACGGAACGCCGATCACGCCGCAACTGCTGCGCCAGATCGAGTCGGCCGAAGATGTCCTTTTCGAACACGGTTTCAGTCAGTTTCGCGTCCGCCACCACGGCGAGGTGGCGAGGATCGAGCTGGGCGTCGACGACCTGCCGCGCGCCGTGGCACAGAGGTCGGTCCTGGTCGATCGGATCCGCGCCGCCGGATACAGGCACGTCTGCCTGGATCTTGCCGGCTTCCGCGGCGGCGCGGACGACACCGCGCCCGCACGACCGGTGGGCCTGACGGTCAAGGGCCGGCCATGATCGGTTACCTCGATATCCCGTCGGGTCTAAGCGGCGACATGTTTCTCGGTTGCCTCGTCGATGCCGGATGGCCCGTCGACCACCTCATCGGAGCCATCCGAAAGTTGGGGCTGCCGCAGCAGGAGTGGTCCGTTACGGCGCGCGAAGTGTCAAAGGGCGCCCTGCGCGCCACGCTGGTCGACGTGCAGGCGCGCGAAACGAGTGCCCACCGCCACCTGAAGGACATTCGCCGTCTGATCGAATCATCGGATCTTCCACAAATCGTGAAGAAGCAGGCCGTCGCGGTGTTCGTCCGCCTCGCGGAGGCGGAGGCCAAGGTGCACGGAACGACGCGCGACAAGGTCCACTTCCACGAGGTCGGGGCTCTCGACGCCATCATCGACATCGTCGGCACCGCATGCGGTCTGCACGAGCTCAAAGTGCAGACGCTCTACTGCGGCGAAGCGCCATTGGGCAACGGCTGGGTCGAGGCGAGTCACGGGCGGATCCCGCTGCCGGCGCCGGCCACGCTGGAACTGCTCGCCGCCGTCAAGGCGCCCACGCGGCCGGCACCGGGCCCGGGCGAATGGCTCACGCCGACGGGCGCGGCGCTCGTGGCCGAACTGGCCCGTTTCGAACAGCCACCGATGCACCTGGCGCGTGTCGGCATTGGCGCCGGCCAGCGCGATGCGGACTGGCCCAACGTGGCGCGCCTGTGGCTCGGCGAAGGCAAATCCGCCGGACCCATGGTGCAGATCGAGACGAACATCGACGACATGAATCCCCAGCTCTACGCCGCGGTCAGCGAGCAGCTGTTCGAGGCCGGGGCCCGCGACGTCTGGCTCGCACCGGTACAGATGAAAAAGGGGCGGCCCGCGGTCGTCCTCAGCGCCCTGACGCCCGCGTCCTGCCGGGAAGCGGTCTGCGAACTGATCATCCGCGAAACCACGACGTTCGGACTGCGCGTCCACGATGTCCAGCGGCTTGAAGCCCGCCGCGAGCACAAGCTCGTCGAGACACCCTACGGATCTCTAGCGGTCAAACTTAAGTGGCTCGATGGCGAACTGCTCGGTGCTTCGCCCGAGTACGACCAGTGCCAGGAGCTGGCGATGAAGGCCGGCGCGCCGGTTCGCGCCGTGTACGAAGCGGCACAGGCCGCGGCGAATCATCTGGTTCAAGCCAACGGCGCAAAGACGGGAGGCGCGTCTCGGGGGAGTTGACAGGATCGACAGGATGGGAAAGGGAGATTTACGGGATGGGATTGGGTGGGTGATCGAATGTGAATAGACGCGTCCATCTGGATCAGTGCTACCAATCATCCTGCCGATCCTGCCTGTCCTTTCCTAATATTTCTGGTGTCTGATGCATCGTTTGACACGAACACAGAATGTCCACGAACAAACGAACCGGCACGCGAATCGAACGGATCCGTGCCACGATGACCCCCGCACAAATCCGAATCCTGTCGATCTCTTCTTCCTATCCTGTGATCCTGTCAACTCCCCTGTCCCGCATCTCAGGTACGCCTGGTAACGGGAGACCTCGTGACCGCATCGAATCCGACCGACGCGCCACGCCGAAAGAGCTGCTGCACGCCACCGTCCGGTGGTGGTGTGGTCTCGCGCAGCGGTGTCCGTGAGGACGGGGCCGACTGCCGGAGCGTCCCGACCGCCGAACCGATTCCCTGCGCCGACAGCGGGTCCACGGACGGCATGGTGCGCCTCGAGGGCGGAGACTTTCTCATGGGAAGTGTCAGCCCCGAAGTCTTTGAGGCCGATGGCGAGGGACCGGTGCGGCACGTGACCCTGCGCCCCTTCTACGTCGACGTGCACACGGTATCCGTCGCCGACTTCCGGCGATTCGTCGCGCAAGCCGGCTACACCACCGATGCCGAGCGCTTCGGGTGGTCGTTCGTATTTCGAAACCACCTGCCCCGAAAGTACGCCGACAGGCTGGCCCGGACGCGCGCGGTCGTGGGGCTCGAATGGTGGATCGCCGTCCCCAGTGCGCGGTGGGATCGGCCTGAAGGCGAGCGGTCCGATGTCAAGGACCGGTTGTATCACCCGGTGACCCACGTGTCCTGGAACGATGCGATCGCTTACTGCCGCTGGGCCGGCAAGCGCCTGGCGACCGAGGCCGAATGGGAATACGCGGCCCGAGGGGGCCTCGAACAGGCCACGTACCCGTGGGGAAACGAGCTGGCCCCGGCCGGAAAACACCGTTGCAACATCTGGCAGGGCCGCTTCCCCCACCAGGACACGGCCGAAGACGGCTACGCGGGAACCTGCCCGGTGACGGCTTTCGAGAACAACGGCTACGGGCTCTACAACTGCAGCGGAAACACCTGGGAGTGGACCGCCGACTGGATGAGCACCGACCATCACGCGCAGCAGCACCGTGACACGCGTGACAACCCCACCGGACCGCACGGCGGCACGCACAAAACCCAGAAAGGCGGATCCTTCCTCTGCCATCGATCCTATTGCAATCGCTACCGCGTTGCGGCACGGATCGGCAACACGCCCGACAGCTCCGCGGCCAATGCCGGGTTTCGCTGTGTGCGGGATATTTGACTAGCCCGCATTGCCCACGAGTTTCGCCGCCCAGCGGGCGGGTATCGAAGACCCCGCATCAAGACCCACCACCGCTGGCCCTTACACCACCGAGCGGCGAAACTCGTGGGCAATGCGGGCTGGCGCGCCGCCCCGCGGTGCGCCCTACACTTCAGTATTGAGACCGTCAACAGGCGATCCGCACCGACAGTTGTCGACAACTTTTCCACCACACGAAGTGCGTTTGCCAACCGCGTAGATCGCCATAAGGTATACCTATGAGCACGACGGCGAAGTCGGATCGACCGCGCTTCGGGGCCGAGCGCATCGAGTTGGGCAAGCTGTTCGACAGGCTGCCGCCGCAGGCGCCGGAAGCGGAAATGGGTCTGCTGGGCTCGATGATCCACGACGCTCAGGTCGTCGGCGACGTGATGCAGATCATCCCGGACGCGACCGATTTCTACGTCCAGTCACACTCGGCAATCTACGAAGCGCTCGTCGATCTGTATGACAAGCACCAGCAAGTCGACATCGTCCAGCTGAACCAGCGCCTCAAGGATCAGGATCTGCTGGAAAAGGTCGGGGGCACGGATTACCTCATCGAGCTGGTCGAGTCGGTTCCATCGCACGCCGGCGCCGAGTACTGGGCGCGAATCGTGCGCGACAAGGCCGTCCTGAGAAAGCTGATCGAGGTCAGCGGCCGGGTGCTTCACGAGGCGTACACGAGCATCACACCGAGCCACGAGCAGGTCGAGGCCGCCGAGCAGGAAATCTTCAACCTCGCCGAAAAGCGCGGCGGTGAGGACGCCGCCGAGTTGAAGGTGCTTCTTCAGGAACTTTACGCCCACCTCGAGGCACACGAGGGCCGACAGGTCAGCGGCCTGGAGACCGGCTTTTTCGACCTGGACGAAAAGACCAGCGGCCTCCAGAACGGCGAGGTGGTCATCGTGGCAGGCAGGCCCTCCATGGGCAAGACCGCGCTGGCGGTGAACATCGCCGAGCACGTAGCCGTCAACCGCAAGCAGCCCACCGTGATTTTCAGCCTCGAGATGAGCAAGCAGCAACTCGCCCAGAGAATCCTCTGCTCGCGCAGCGGCATCGACTCGCACAAACTGCGACAGAACCTCCTGAGCGCCGAGGACTTTGCCGAGCTGGCCGCCACCGTGGGCGAACTCAGCGAAGCGCCGCTTTACGTGGACGATTCGCCGGGGCTGTCGATCACGGCCCTGCGCGCCAAATCGCGGCGGATGGCCGCGCGACACGGCATTCGCCTGATCGTCGTCGACTACCTGCAACTGATGAGCGCGCCCGGCGAAGCCCGCCAGCAGGAAGTCTCGAACATCTCGCGCGGCATCAAGGCGCTGGCCCGCGAGCTGAACACCCCGGTGATCTGCCTGAGCCAGCTGAACCGCTCGCCGGAAAACCGCGAAGGGCACCGGCCGCGGATGAGCGACCTGAGAGAAAGCGGCAGCATCGAGCAGGACGCGGACGTGGTCGCGATGCTGCACCGCGAAGAGTATTACCACAGCGATCGCGACTGGGCCGCCGCCAACCCCGACAAGGTGGGCGTCGCCGAGTTGATCATCGCCAAGCAGCGTAACGGTCCCACCGGAACAATCGAACTGCAGTTCGACCAGCGCACGACGCGCTTCAACAACGCTACACGGCAACACGCAACGGCGAACCCTCCATTTTGAATCGTGACGGGGTATAGAGCAGCAGAGAGAAAGAGCAAGAGAGCGGCAGACCAGAGCAGAAAAGCAAAAGAGCCGGAAAGCAGGAAAGCAGAGGAGTGGGGACTGTTTAGTGTTTCGTTTCCGATTTCCTGCTCTCTTGCTCTTTTGCTCTGCTGCTCTGACACGCCTCCGCAACCATGAGTCACGGATACGAAAAGGAACTCCAGGCCGCGGCTACCGCCGTCCGAACGGCCTCCGGCGTCTGCGTCGCGGTTCAGGATCGCCTGGTCAGCGCCCAGACGCTTCAGAAGATGGATCACAGCCCGGTCACCGTGGCTGACTTTGCCTCCCAGGCCGTGGTCCTGTCGGTGCTGGCCGAGCAGCTGCCGGACGACCCGGTCGTCGCCGAGGAGGACAGCCAGCAATTACGTCTGGATGAGCAGGCAGCCCTTCGGGCCTCGGTGGCGAACTACGCCGCGGGCGGCCTTGGCAGGGAGGCCGACGAGCAGCAAGTTCTGAACTGGATCGACCGGGGCGGCGCCGACGCCACGAGCGACCGGTTCTGGACGCTCGACCCGATCGACGGCACCAAGGGCTTCCTGCGCCGCGGCCACTACGCCGTGGCCCTGGCGCTGATCGAATCGAAACGAGTTGTCCTGGGTGTCCTGGGTTGCCCGCAACTCGAGACGGACGGCGATCGCGGCGCTCTGCTCTACGCCGTCCGAGGCAGCGGAACGCACCTGGTGTCACTGGACGGCGTTGGCCTCGATTCGTCTGCGCCGTTGCGCGTCAGCGAGGTGACCAACGCCTCCGAGGCGCGATTCTGCGAGTCGGTGGAGTCGGCCCACTCCGACCAGATCTTGTCCGCGCGGGTCGCATCCCGCCTTGGGATCACGAGCGAGGCAGTTCGACTGGACAGCCAGGCGAAATACGCGGCACTGGCCCGGGCCGATGCGTCGATTTACATGCGTCTGCCGACGCAGCGCGACTATTGTGAGTGCATTTGGGACCACGCCGCCGGCTCGATCGTCGTCGAAGAAGCCGGCGGCCGCGTCACCGACATTGACGGCCGGCTACTCCAATACGGTCAGGGCAGGCGCTTCCCTCGCAACCGCGGCGTCCTAGCGACCAACGGCGCGCTGCACGGCAAGGTCGTGCAAGCGATCAGAGAATCCCGCGAGGCGTGAGCCCGCAGGCGTGAGGCGGGCCGCCGAGCGACGAGCGAGCATCGGAATCCCGCGAGCCGGGGCGGCGAGCGCCGTCGCGACCGATGAGGGAGCGACGGAATCCCCCGACCCGCTTCCCCCGCCCGCCTCTCATCTCCCTTCAATCGTGCTCATAGTCACCTGCCAGCCCCTCTTGACCCTAATATATCATACATCTATACTATCGTCGGTTGACCCATTGAAGGTGGTTCTGAATGGCTGAAAAATTCGACCGTGATCTGGTCCGCGGAAGCCTTGATCTGATGGTTCTTTCCAGCCTGGCCGACGGCCCGAAATACGGCTACCTCATTCAGAAACAGATTCGCGAGGCCAGCGCGGGACGCGTGCGCATCCTGGCCGGGAGTCTATATCCCATCCTGCACCGCCTTGAGACGGATAAGACCATTCGCAGCAGATGGGACCGCACCAGCGGGCGCGACCGCAAATGGTACGAGCTTACCGCCGTGGGCCGACGCCGATTGCACAGCGAGGCGGATCAGTGGAACGATTATGTCGCCTCCGTTCGCAGCCTACTGGCTCCGGCGCTGCGGGCTGCACCGAGACCGGCATGAGTGGACAATTGCCCTGAGGCAATGGCATGTCCGAGCAAGAATTCGAAAACTATCTGATCCTGTTGACCCGGCTGCTTCGGCTGAACCAGTCCCAGCGCGACGCAATCGCTCGCGAACTTCGGGATCACCTTGAACAGCGCCTTGACGAGCTGACGGAACAGGGAGTGTCACGCGAGGATGCCATCGTCACGGCGCTGGAAGAGTTCGGCGACGCGGCCGGCCTTCCCACGAGTTCACTCGAATCGCCCACCATCACAGACGGAGGTCGGTCATGCGGTACACCTTTGCACCGATCGGCGCCCTTGTGGCCTGCATTCTCCTGTTCTTGTGGTTGATCCCTGAGCCGACAGTGCAGCAGACAACACGTCAAACAGTTGCCGCAGAGGTTGACGGTGACCAGACCGATGCTGCAGAGGAATTCGAGAGCGTGGCATTGCTGGAGATAGTCGCACCGACGGATCTGACGCGACGGTTTGAACTGCCAAATGCGACGGATGAGCAAACATTGCACACCTACGCCAAACACATTGCCACTGAGCGTGTCTTGGAACGATCGCTCAAGAATCAGGAAATCAAGGAGACGAACTGGTACAAGCGATTCGCGGATCCGACAGCTCGATTGGTTGATTTGCAGCAGCATCTCGAGACCAGAGTTGTTCCGAAAACACGTCTCATCGAGATTCGCCTGACTGCAAGATCTGCAGAGTCACTACCGCAGGTCATGAAAACGATCGTGGAGGCATTCCGGGAAGAGTTGCAAGAATACTCAGTTGTCAAAGGCGCCGACCTCATGCGACGGCTCGAAATAAGGAGGGGAAACATCTACAACAAATTGAAGAGGTTCATGGCACAAAGGTTCGCTGTTGCAACAGATGTCGGCTTCAATAAGCTGACCGAGCAGGAACCGTATTATCAATCTCTCGCCGAACAATGGGTCGCGCAGAAGAGAGCCGTGGAGGATTCAGAATTCGCGGCGGTGCAGTCGGGTGGCGGCCCGAAGGAAGCACACGCAGAGCTGACCTTGGCCTTCACCACAGCAAAGGCAAGACTGGAGCACGTCGAAGCCCAACTCAAAAAAGCTCGCGATGCTCATTTCGTTCTTATGAGATTTCGAGATCGATTGGCACAAATGGATCGCCAGATTGCTCGCGTCAGGGCACAATTGGATTCTGTGCTTGAGCTCATCGACGATGTGAACATGGTGGCCCACCCCCATCTCAACCGCGGCCTGAGATTCGTGATGACCGCATCGGACGCACATCGGCGGCGACAATCGATGAACTGACGAAGAACTGTGCCAGGAAGGATCGGTGTCAGGAACCTTACTCGTGTGAGACGGAAAAAGGTTCCTGACACCTTCTTCGTTTCCCCTCACCCTTTCCCTTCCACCAACGCCAACACATACCTCCTCTCCACTTTCTCCCGCGAATCCGAGCGCATGATCACCGACGCCCGCCCATCGAACCGCTCCTCGTGCCGTTGCCAATCCTCTTCGCCGATCAGCAGCACCGCTCCTCGATCGACCGACTGCAACGACACGTCCGTCGCAAGACGGTTCGAACCCAGCAGCGCCGCAAACCGCTTGGACGCGGTTCCATAACACACCACCTCCACCCCCTCGCGCCGGCTCGTCGCCCTGGCCGTCTGCGCCAGTGCAATAATCGCATCGCCCCGGCGCGTCTTCGCGGCGCGGCTCAGCGTCGACTGGTAGATGCCGAGCACGGCGATCAGGACGAAGCAACAGGCCATCGCGCCGCCCACATAACGGCGGCGATGCACGAGCCACAGTGCGACCGGCGCGGCGATCAGAACCGCGGCGCCACATCCGAATTTCACAAAGGCCGGATTCCAGACCACGGCGCCTGCCGTCGCCCCTGGTTGCAGCGGCACGCTCGGCGGCCGCGGCAACCAGGGGCACGCCACGGCGCAGGCAATTCCGGCAATGGCCACGCCGCCGACGACGACGTGGACAACGAAACGGTGCCAGCCGCCTTGAAGCTGGGCGTGACCGATGAAGCACGCCACCAGCAGCGCCGCGGCCGGATACGCGGGCAGGACGTAATCCGCGCGCTTGCCCCGGGGAATCGTGAAGATCAACAGGATCAGAGCGACCCACAGAAGGGGCCACCACGGCAGCACGCCGTTCGATTGCCGGCGCTTCGACCACCAGAAAACGGCGGCGGCCACGAACAGGACGCTCCACGGCTGGAAGCGGGCCAGGAAATACGCCGGCATGGCAAGCAATGGACTGCGCCGTTTGGCGCCGGATCCCGTGCCTGTGACGCGTTCGACGACCTCCGCGTGCATGTTGTCGGCCCACTGAGGATAGGTACGTAGCACCGGAACGAGCCAGGCGAGAAACAGCGCGACGGCCAGCAGGATGCCCAGAACCTGCCACACGGGCCGGCATCGTCGCCACGCCCGGTCATACGCGATGACGCCGATCAGCCAGGCGACCGGAATCAGCGCCGGCGGGCCCTTGGTCAACAGGCCGGCGCCAACCGCGAGAGCGAACATCAGGATCAATGCGATCTGGTGCGGCGAAATGGCCTTGGGTGGCCCCTTAGAAGCGGCTTGCCACATCCCGCGCTGCCGCTGGACCGACCAGAGGGCCAGCGTGATCCACATCGCCAGGAGCATGTCGGTTCGCGCCGTGTACATGAGCTTGAAGACGTGGTAGCTGGCGATCCAGGCCGCGGCGGCGACCGTCGCGACGGCCATGCCTGCCGCGCGGCGTCCCCAGTCGAATACGACCAGCGCAATCACGGCGAACGCGATCACCACCGGCAGCTTGAACGACCACTCCTGCGTTCGGCCGGTCGCGCGGACGGCCAGGGCCCCCAGCCACGGGAACATGGGCGGCTTCGTGGCCAGCCAGCCGTTCGGCGTTCGCTGCATCAGCCAGTGGTCGTTGAAGGCCACGTCGGCAATGTGCGAAATCGGCCCGGCCTGGTCGTTGTCGAAGATGTCGCTGGGCGACATCGTTCTCGCGGCCAGTGCGAATAAAAACAGCGCCGCGAGGGCAACGATGAAGCCCGGCTTGATTCGACCGTCACCTTCCGTCATGGTGGTAACACGCTAGCAGGACGCTGCAAAACTCGGTCGGCGCAAAAACGTGTGCCTGAGATTTTCAAAAGTTTCGCCTTCAACGCGTTTGGACTCGATCTGCGAAGCGAGAGCGGTAGTTTCAAATTGGAGATCCTTGGGCGAACGCCAGAATCCGGGGTTTTGCAGCGTCCTGCTAGAGCGTTTTGAATCCGAACGTAGCGTCTTGAGCGTCGGCGAAGCAAGTCTGGCGCGGAGGGCGAAGCAGGCGACCCCGCTACGGGTCGTCGATGCAGCACGACAAAACCAGGCGCGGCTGTAGCCAGTTCAGAACGCTACGTTTGGATCCAAACCGCTCCAGTCCTGTAAGGAGCCGCAACGCAGTCGGATGGTGTCCCCTGGGTGACCGACATGCGGCGGCTCAATCTGACGTTATCATGTAACGCCATTTTGGCCCATCACGGTCGATCCTGCGCATGGAGCGACAGACACACGTTTTGAGCACACGCGCCACGATCACGTACATCGTCGCGATCTGGCTGTCCATCTTCGTCATGCGCATCACCGGTCCCACGGACCTTCTGGAAAACGACCAGGATAAGACGGTGGGCTACATCATGGACGTGCTGCGCAACGGCCACTGGATCGTGCAGCACGAATACGTCGGCGAGGTCACGTCGAAGCCGCCTGCCTACACCTGGCTCGTCGCACTGCTGTCATTGCCGCAGGATCGCATTTCGAGACTGAGCCTCTACCTTCCCTGTGCCGCGTCGATCCTGGCCGCGGCGCTGATGATTCGCGGCGCCGGGGCCCGCCATTTCGGGCCCGCGGCCGGCTTCATGGGCGCCGTGGCGTTCCTGACGTCGGCCCTGCCGATCAAGCACTCGGCCCTGGCCCGGACCGACGCGCTGTTCACGTGCATTGTGCTGCTGAGCGCCCTTCTGGCCCACAGGGCCTGGACACGCGGGACAGGCTGGACCTGGTTCTGGCTCGCTGCCGCGGCGTCGACGTTGACCAAGGGTCCGCTCGGCGTCCTGATCGGCCTGTTCGGCCTCCTGGCGGCATTGTGGGAGAAACGACGGGGCGCCGCGGCACCAATCAGGGGTTCGCACGCGGTGGGCATCGCATTGTTCTGCACGATCGTCCTGGGCTGGGCGGTCCTGGCGTTCATACACGCAGGCCAGCCGCTGATCGACCGGATGATCGGCTACGAATTGATCGGGCACCTCGCCGGAGGCAGCGGCCACCACAAGAGCTTCGGCAGGGGGTTGCCGCGACCGACGATCCATTTCCTCTTCCGCTTCATGCCCTGGTGCGTCTTCGCCCTGGCTGGATTCTGGCGCGTCTGGTTTCATCCCGCGGTCGACATCGCCGTTCGGCGATTCGAGAGATTCCTCTTCTGCTGGTTCGCTGTCTGCATGGTCCTATTCACGATCGCGGCGAAGCAGCGGCCGGACCACCTGCTGCCGATCCTGCCCGCAGCGGCACTGCTCGCCGGCAGGGAGCTGGCGCAACTGCTGGGTGCCTGGTCGGTGCGGCGTCAGTTGCTGGCGCTCACCGCCGCCGTCGCCCTCATCCTGGGCGGGTGGACGGCCTACTACCACGGGTTGCGCCCGGGGAAACAGATCATCAGGGACTCGGTTGGCCTGCAGCACCTCGCCTGGCGCATCCAGCGCGAATTGAACGACGGCCCGCCGCTGATGCACGTCGATCCGCCGCCGATGTTGCAGGCGTACCTGAATACGATGTGGCCGGCTGTGTCCTACGAGGTCGCCGCGGATCTTCTCGACTCCGACCAGGCGGCGATGGTTGTGGCAAGGTCGCCCGATCGCCTGCGGCAGGCGATGCGCAATCCGTCGAGGCTGATCGAGCTGATGCGATGGCCCGAGGCGGGTAAACCGCGGGTCCTCGTGATGGCCAATGCCGATCCCGCGGTGGCGCCACGTAAAACGGTCACGGTGGTCGGACCACTGCGGCTGGAGTTGACCGCCGCTCGCCTCACGGGTTCGCGCCTCGGTGTCCTGATGTTCGAGGCGACCGAACCGGACGCGAAGGTCACGCTGGCCAACCGGTCGCAGACGGCTCAGGTCGTTCGCACGCGCCTACGCAGCGGCGACATGCCGTGGATTTCGCATGACACGTCGCTCGCGTCCGGGGAAACGACGACGTTCGGATTCTGATCAGGCCCCGAAAAAAAAACACCGGCCGGCACGCTCCTGGCGGCCGGCCGGTGTTGATTTCGGATCGCCGCCCCGACGTGGCGCGGCGGTTGAAGTTATTCCTTAGAACAGAAGCTGGAATTGAATCCGCCAGGCAATCTGGTCCTCATCGTCGCTGTTATCGTCTGCCAGGAGGCCGAGATAACCGAGCGTGTTGTCGCCGCCGAAGCCCAGGTCGTTTGACGACGGGACGGCGTGTAACGACCAAATCATGTCGGTCGTAACCTTCGCCGCGTGCTTGGCCAGGTACCAGTTGAAGCCGAACGTCAGGAACTGAAGCTCCTGGTCTGCGCCGCCTGCGTTGATGTCCGACAGGTCGAGGTACTCCCAGCGAATGAACGGCTCAAGCTTGTCGGGGATCACATGGTAGCCGCCCTGAGCGACAAAACCGTAGAAATCATGATCCTCGCCGTTGGGATCTTCCTTCAAATCGACATGGAGGCCTGTCGCGGAAGCGAACAGATTCCAGCCGTTACATTCTACCGACGCGTCCGTAGTCCAGGTCACGAATTCGCTGTTTTCGTTCGAGTCGCCCGTCTCGTACGCCTCATAATGGATGGCACCGCCGACGATCACGGACGTCTCTTCTCCGCTCCACGCCGTGAAGTCATCGCCCTGTTCCCACGTGCCCATAAGGCGCGAGTCCACGCGGCTGGTGATGGCGAAGTCGGAGGCGTCGTTGTCGAACTCCTTGTCGGCGTCGACGCCGGAGAAGTTCTTATGCAATCCGGCGTCGTTCACATCGTCCCACTCACCCGACCGGATGCCGTCATTGAACGATGCGCGAACGCGCCACATGTTGCTCGAACCCTTGTCGACGAACCAGTCCACGCCGATGCCTTGGACGGTTCCTATCGTGAAGACCTCGTTGATGAGAGACCGCTCCACGGAGAGCTGGTGCGATGAGCCGATCAGCTCCTCGCGAAGGAACGGCGCCTTGGTCTCGCCGCCCCAGATGGTCATGCCGTCCATGATGTCGTAGCTGACCACGACTTCCTGCATCCCGACGTGGTTCTCAGCATCCTGGCCGGCGGCGTTTGAAATGACACCGAGGGCGATCTTGTACTTGATCCGAGGATCGGCGATGTGGCCCCAGAACTTCATGTTGGCCCTGGGCACCTCGAAGCCGCGTTCCCATTCATCCTGGTCGTTCGTGTTATCGTTGTCGTTGACGTTCAGCAGGTGTCGCACCTGAATCTGGCCACCGATATTCAGCAGGAAACTTCCGTCCTCACTGCTGAGGAAGAAGTTCTCGCCATTGTGGCCGGCGGTGCCGCCTTCCATGAGGCTGGCCCGCATGTCGGCGTCGGCCAGTACCTCGCGGACCAGCGTCTTGACTTCTTCAACGCGGCGCTGGCTCAACCAAGTGTCGCTCTGCTTGGTTTCGATCTCGGCCAGGCGCGCCTCGGCCCGTTTGAGCCGTGCCCCCAGATCGGCATCGTCCTCGACAGCGGCCGCGCTGGCCGCAAACATGCCAAGCACCAGACCTCCCAGGACCAACAATCGATTAATGTCCATGGACCATACACTCCTTTTCAAGTCGGTGACGTCGCGACTGACGGTCTAAATGCCGCCGGCGACCCCTGATTAATTCCGTCCGCAGATGTCTTGTACCCGCGGACCTGGCTCACGCAGCCAAGCGGCGTCCACACAACGCCACCGTGTCTTAGATCTTCCTATGTCTGAGTCGTCGGTCTGCCCGGCCCGATCAGTCCCGATCAGTCCCGATCAAACCGGCACCTTATTAAATGTAACCTTCGCTCTGGTTTCGGTAGTTATCCCTGACTTATCGTCGAGGCCGTGCCCCTCAGACTTCGCCCTTTTCGGCTCCCCGCGAATATTGGACGCTCATTGTGTCAACTCATCGGCGGCCGTCAAGGCCTGCCGCCGCATTACCGCGGTTTTTTTATCACGTTGTCGAGCCCCCGTGGCACTGCGTCGGGCGGTGCTTACGAGCAGCAATGGCTCCAATATCGAATAACGCTTGTTGATCCGGCCAGTTTTTGGTGCCTTTTTTCAGGCGCCAGCTGGTGCAAATTTGCGTTGCCGGGCGTTCATAATAAAGGTTATAGGGCCATGCCCTCAGGCCACCATGTCGAGCCCCAATCCGCCGACTGGCCGGTCCCCTGATTGAATCTGCTTCGATAGCTCAGTGGCCTGCTCGAGGAGGCTAGGGCGGCATCGGCACGGACGCGTTCAATGTCCTGTGCCTTGACGGCAACGGCCGTTGCAACCTGCGCGGCCAGTAGTACCTGTGAACTCCCGATGGCGGCTGTACCGTCCATTGCCAGTCGCATCGGCTAGGGGTTGGGGGATCTTGAATAAACCGTAAGACTCGTAAAAACTTAAATTTATGCCGTCGCCCACGCCAGGGACGCCGAGGCCGGAGATATCGGACGCGTCCTGACGTATCGGCGGCCAGCCGTTGGCCGGCGGGGCGTATGACTCAATGCCGTTCCCACCGGATTCCTCCTTAACAACGTTCAGATGCGGCCGTTTGCTCAAAGGCCCGCATGGTCGTCCGGAAGGGCTTCGGCCACGCGCAGTCGCGGCCTCGCGGCCAGGACGAGAACGGTGTTCAGAACCAGCCAGCATTCGATCGCGAAGGGCAGAAATCCATGAAATCCGATCTAGGGCATTTCGAAATACTTGTAGTGCTCAATCGCTCCCACAAACGGAAGGTGATAAGTCCATTTGGTCAGTGCCCAATAATTCCAGAACTCCCAGAGCAGACCGCACACGGCGCCGGCAGCCATCAATGCAACTGTCCGCCCGAACCGACCGGCGCGCCAGTCCCCGATGATGCTGGGCGCCCCCAGCCAGTGATTGATCGGGTCGAGCAGAAACATGAGGCTCACCCAGAGCGTCAGGTTGCCGATCGGGGCACGGACACAGAACGGATACATCGCAAAAATTGCGCCCAGCAGGCAGACCGAGATTTGAGCCGGCCTCGTGATGCGCACCGGCGTGGCCCGAAAACGCTTGAAACCCAGGTGCTGAAAGATCTTAGAAGCCATGGACATTCCCGGAGAAATCGCCGCGAACGCTATGAAATACCCTGCAACGCGCTGAACGAACTGCGGCGGTAGACCGTGATAGCGCCACGCGTCCATGAAATGGAAGTTGACCCAGTCGAAATAGCACCAGATCGGGACGCTGGACAGCCAGGCGACCACGAATCAGTGAGGACGGCTGCGGATCGAGCTGATCCCCGAATCGCCGCGACGCCGTGAAAGTGCCGTGAGCAGGCCAATATCAGAGCCAGACCCAGCCACAGCGTCAGCGGAACGCGGCGGCCGCGATGATGACTGCTTCCGACTTCTACAGCAGGGTATCGCGTGCCCATGCCTACACCGAAGTAAGCACTGAACAATCCGACGTGCTGTCCTGGGAGGGAATGCTCCGGCGCACGAGACAGAAAGGGATTCGCCTCACGAGGACATCGTGGCTTGATCGTCTGTTGTGCCAGATGTTGACGGGTTCCGCCGCTCGCTCATCGCTCGCGACGGCGCTTCGTCGCTTCCGCCTCCGGCCTGCGGCTCCTCGTCGTCGACATCGATCACCTGGACCTCATCGGCAGCCTGCGCGAACTGCCGATGTTTGAGGCGCTCAAAGCGCTTGGCGTTTCGACTTTCGACGCGCTGGCGCACCTGCTCGCTGGGCCAGTCGTATTGCACCTTGCCGGTAACCGGATCGCGCCAGTCGGGCGCCTGATCGCCGTGTTCGACAACCCGCTGCGAAGGCGGGCGCAGCTCGAGATGGATCGAACCGCCCGCCTGATCCTGGACGATTCGGATCTTCTTCTGGCGGACCAGTTCGAGCATCGCCAGGAACAGCCCCACCAGCTCGCTGCGCGAGGCGCGGCCGACAAAGATCTCCTGGAGCGTCATCGGGCCGTCCCGCTCGAGGCGATCTTCGATGTCCTTCGCGTGCAGCCCCAGAGGGGTATCGTCGACAACCACCTCGTGTGCCGAGCTTCCACCGATCGACTCCAGGATGCGGGCAAACGCCTCGCGCAGGTCGAGCACGTGAACGTCATCCAGATCAAACTCCAGAAGGGCGGCCTCCTGATCGTCGTCCGGCAGTTGGCCGTCGACCGCGGCGCGCCCCGGGTGCCGGGCGAACCGCGCCGCCCAGTCGTGGCGCCGCGTGTCCAGCGCCGCCGACGCTTCCTTGATCCGCTTGTAAGCCAGCAGTTGCTGGATAAGCTCGAATCGCGGATCCAGGAGCTGTGCCGCATCGCCTTCGGCTTCGCCGCCCGCTTCCGGGCGCGGCAGGAGCATCGCACTCTTGATCTCCAGCAGCGTCGCCGCCATGACCAAGAACTCCCCGGCCAGGTTCATGTCGATCCGCTTCATAAGATTCAGGTGCTTGAGATACTGCTCGGTCAGCACGGCCACGGGGATGTCGTGCAGATCGATCTCGTGGCGGCGCACGAGATACAGAAGCAGGTCCAGCGGACCGCTGTAGCTTTCCAGTTCGACGCGATAGTCGCCTTCGGCAACGTTCATCTTCGGAATTATCGGGCCGATCCACCCGTCCTGGACAGCCTTGCCGGTTCGTGCCGGCGGCACGATAATGGCCCTCGGCAAGTAGCGCCATTCACGAACTATCCTCCCTATCGTATCACCTCGGACCGCGTGGAGTCGCACAATGTTGTCATGCACGCTCGGCCGCGATTCGCCATGCCGATCGCTTCAACCGTGGTGCGGCACCCGTGCGGAAAACGATCGGGTTCGCGTAGGGACGTGTACATGGCCCGACAAACCGCCGTTGAGGACGACGTGAGCGAAGCACGCGACGACCAGGCTGCGTTCGCCGAACGGGTTCTGGAAGCCGAGGCCGAGGCCATAAGGCGCCTGAGCATCGGCGAACCGTTCCACGCCGCGGTGGAGTTGATCCTGAATACCGCCGGCGCGGTCGTCGTGACGGGCCTGGGCAAGAGCTGGCTTGTCGGTCAGAAAATCTCCGCGACGTTCGCATCGACAGGCACCCCCAGCCACGTGCTGCACCCGACCGACGCGCTGCACGGCGACCTCGGCCGCGTGCGCCGCGACGACGTCGTTCTGGCCCTTTCCTACGGCGGCAACACCGAAGAGGTGGTCTGCCTGGTCACGCACCTGCGGCAGGACAATGTTCCTGTGATCGCCATTGTGGGAAGCGATGACAGCGACCTGGGCCGACTGTCGACCGTCGCACTCTGTCTCGGCGACGTGACCGAGGCGTGCCCGATGAACCTGGCACCGACAGCCAGCACGACCGCGACGCTGGCCATGGGCGATGCCCTGGCCCTGTGCGTGAGCCGCCGCCACCAGTTCGGCGTCGAAGACTTTCAAAAAGTGCACCCCGGTGGGGCACTGGGTCGCCAACTGATGCCGGTGGTGGATGCGATGCGCTTCCGGGTCGGCGAAAACCTGCCGCTGGTGAACCGCGATATGGCCGTGCGCGATGCCTACCGCAGCGCAGACAGCGAGGCGCCCGGCGTGCGCCGTGCCGGAGCGCTGCTGGTCGTGGACGGCCAAGGCAAGCTCTGCGGCATTTTTACAGACGCAGACCTGCGACGCATGATGCTGCGCGACGGCGATCGGGCCCTCGACGAACCGATCCACGTGGTTATGACCGCGAATCCCCACAGCCTCGGACCCGCCGCGCTGGTACGCGACGCCGTCCAACTGGTCCGCGAGCTTCGGATCGACGAGATACCGGTCGTGGACGAGAACAACATTCCTCTGGGCCTGATCGACGTCCAGGATCTCATGACGTTGAAGGTCATTGAGGGATAGGCATTAACCTGGATTTCCCAGATAGATTCTGCGGTTGGTAGAACCGTGATGTGTTTGGCTGCGTAATACAAGTGTTTTCTGCACTTCAACCCCGGCCAAGCAGGAGCATCCAATGGGTGGCGCACGCAAGGACGCGTTACGGGTCGAATTTGACAGTCGAATCAAACTGGAGTTCCACGGCGCAGCCGTCACGAGCGATGCGGGCCTGGTCGCCTATCGCGAACTCGACGAAGCGCTGGGACTAACGAAAATGGGCAAAGTCTTTCGCGATTCGCGCCGAGGCAAGAACACGCAACATGAGTTGGTCGGATTGTTGCGGCAATCGGTATACAGTCGGCTCGCAGGCTACGAGCCGATGCAGGTCGCGGGCCGATCAGTAAACGTCGCCATTTGACGAGATCCTTAACCTCTGAATATAACAAGTGATAACCCGCTCTTGTAAGACTTGCAAGTCTCGCGCGTCTTGTGCTATTCGCAGGCGAAAGCGTGTAATTACACACCTATGGCCAGAGTGGGATCGTGTCGGTGGATCACAAAGTTTGACTGGGAAGGTCTAGGAAGAAGGCAGAGGCGATCAGTAAAACCAGCTTGCCTACGATCGCACGAGGATCGGTTGTAAGCCGGCTGCCGGAGTTGGCCATCCCTAATGGAAGCGACTCTTGTCGCGGCTCCGGCGCGGTATCTGGTCGACAATACGGGCCTATCGTCTACGGTAAGGTCCCCGACTGGGCGATCCACGGACAGACCGCGATTTCGGGCCCTTCACCTTCAATCCAAGACCAGTACTCACCCGATCATTCCTGGTTAGCAGGTGTCAGTGCGCCTCAGCTAGATACCTTCACAGGGTACGACGAGAGTCGCGCAATGTGCCATCGAGTGTGTCGGTCGCGTGGCTGCGAAAAGCGACACGGGCATGCTGAAGAGCCAGCTTCACTTTAGATTGAGAGACCCTCGCGCTAAACACTTCCCGTCATTCAGACTTATGGAGTACCTCGCCTCCGACTTGAATGTAGGTGGGCCTAATCTGGTCGCCATCAAACTGAGCGTGACAGACCCAATTCTGCGTCAGCGGAGCGTTGAATCTATTTCGTGCAGTAACTGATCCCGCGACGGCGTATCGTTGGTGGCCAAGGGTCGTGACAACGTAATTGTCTCGGGTCGGCAGTGGGAAGCGTGCGGTTTTGGGTGCGACCAGCGCACCCGCACCGCGAATCGCACTGCATGAACAATCTCGACGAAGGGGTCCTGCACGCGTGTTGCTTGCGACGAAGCGGCATTGGTTCGTGTAGCAGGCAGCGGATCTGGATTGAGCGAAACCTAAATATACACCACAACGACTAAGCACGCGATGAGGGCACAGGCAACAATACGTACTCGTCCGTGACATCCTGCGATTTGCATCTCTTGGTCCTTGCGGATCACAAGCCTTGTGATAATCTACGACAATACGCTATCAACGATACTCGTGAAAATTACAATAGCACGTTGGCATGATTCGTGTTTCATTGACATTATGAGAACCACTCACCTCACTCCCATCGTTCTGACATTGAGTCTGCTCTGCGTTGACAGCGTGATTGCTCAAGGCCAGAAGAATAGCAAGAACATCTTGGTCGAAACTTATGAAAGGGAACTCGTCGAAGCGAAATCGGGAGATCCGAGGGCGATGACTTACGTCGGTCTCAGCTACGCATCCGGATTAGGTGTCACTAGGGACTACAAGGAAGCCATCAAGTGGTGGCGAAAGGCTGCGGAACTGAGAGATGCACAGGCGATGGTCCTCCTCGGAGGCATGTACTACGCGGGGACGGGAATAACTCAAGACTTTGAGGAAACCACCAGGTGGTGTCAAAAGGCTGCTGATCTGGGAAATGCGGAGGCGCTGTTCAAGGTCGGCGCCATGTACCACAACGGCGAAGGTGTGATACAAGACTTCACGGAAGCCGGAAAGTGGTTTCGAAAGGCTGCTGTCTTGGGCAATGCGGAGGGGATGGCCAACCTCGATTCCATATACGAGTCTGGCCTAGGCGTGATCGAAGATTACGAGGAAGCCGTCAAGTGGTATCAAAAGGCTGCCAAACTAGGACATGCAACGGCGATGACTAAGCTCGGTGTCATGTACTTCGGCGGTAGAGGCATGGACGTAGGGGAATGCCCAGCCCATCACGATAGATTCCCATCCACGCTGGCCATGCTGTTAGCGCCTGTCTGACCATCATCGGCTTGACGGCCGGCCGGACAGCACCTTCGTAATGAACAGCCGCGCGGGGTCCGGTGCAGGTCCGCGGCAGGGGACTAGTAGAGTCTTGCTCCACCGTCCCTCGCATCGGCCGATCTGCCGCCTCCTTCCAGATCGCTCGTAACGGTGCACTTCCGCGTCGGTGTTAATTGGTCATCGTTGGGTCGCTCGGATACGGGCTGCGCTCTGCTCTAGTCGTTTGTGAAGGGCGGAGTAAAAGTGCGCCGGGTGGCGATGGCCAAAGCCCAGTGCACCACCATTCGGTTGCGGCTGTTCAAGATCGGTGCCCACATCCGTGTGACGGTGCGCAAGGTATGGGTCGCGTTCAGCCACAGCTACCCCTACCAGCACCTGTTCGCCCAGATATGGAACAATCTGACCAGAGCAGGTCCTGTGCAACTTTAATCAACCCCTCGCAACCCCGAACCCGGACAATTCAACACCACCGAACCCCACCGCGCGATCCGTTCGCCCGTGGCATCACGAGCATCACGATCAGGCCAAACTCCCGATGAGCCGCTACCCTGGTGAGAAATGCGGGCTAGTGCCTCCGTGCCTCAATGCCTCCGTGCCTTCTTAAGATGTCCAGCCCCACCGACATCAAGCTTATTGTCTTCGATGTGGACGGCGTTCTGACCGACGGCGGTATTTATGTCGACGACCGTGGCACCGAATCGAAACGCTTCCACGTGCGCGACGGCTTCGCGATACGTGCCGCGATGTCCGTGGGGCTGCAGATCGGCATCCTGACGGGGCGCTCGACGCCCGCCGTGACACTGCGGATGGCGGAGTTGGGCGTGAATCTTGTCATCCAGGGTGCACACGACAAGGCCACGGCATTCGAAACGCTCTGCCAGCAGGCCGGCGTGCTGCCGGAGGACGTCGCCTACGTCGGCGACGACCTGATCGACCTGCCCGCGATGCTGCGCTGCGGCTACCCCATAGCCGTCGCCGACGCCGTTGAGGACGTTCGTTCCGAAGCCCACTACGTCACAAGCTGCAACGGCGGATGCGGGGCTGGGCGCGACGCGATCGAACACATTCTGCGAGCGCAGGGGAGGTGGGATGAAGTGGTTGAACGTTACGGCGTGTAAATTATGAACAAATCTCTGGCTTTGAACCAGGCACGAAGGCACGAAGGGGGCCGTCACGAGTAAACCGCGAGTGACGGAATGCCTTGCTCCCCTGTCGAGCGGCGGAATCCAGTATCGCGCCTGGTTTCTGATGTTCCATTAGAGCGTTTTGAATCCAAACGTAGCGTCTTGAGCGTCGGCATCGCTGAGTCTGGCGCGGAGGGCGAAGCAGGCGACCCCGCTGCGGGTCGTCGATGCAGCACGACAAAGCCAGGCGCGGCTGTAGCCAGTTCATGACGCTACGTTTGGATTCAAACCGCTATAGATGACAGAATTGTGGAGTCACCTGAGGTTCAATCGAGATACCCAGCAGTGACTTCCGTCGCTCCCTCTTCGGTCGCGACGGCCTTCGTGCCTCGTTCTTGGCGCCCCCGAACTCGTCCGAGCTAGGACTCGTCCAGGGCTTCCAACAACTCCTGCATCTCAGATAAGGCGTGCTCGTCGCCGCTGGTTCGTGCGGCCTGCATGCCGCCGTCCAGAACGCGCCGGGCCTCGTCGTCGTTACCGCAGTCGCTGTGGATCTTCGCCATGTGGTAGAAGGCGTAGCAATAGGTACGGTCGATCTCGATTGTTTTTTTCAGCCAATCGACAGCCTCGTCGTGGCGGCCGGCTTTCTCGTGCTCCATGGCGATACCGTAAGTGCAGAAGGGGTCGGTAGGGTCCGCTTCGTGCAGGAAGGTAAGTTGTGTGAGCCTGTCGGACATGGGAGGGGCAGAAGACAGAAAAGCAAGGGAACGGCGTGCGTGGCTGCGGCTCTAATGCGCAGTTCAATGGTCCTGTTCTTCGACACCCTTTGCTTTCTGATCAATCCCGCCGGCGTAGCGAAGGACGGCCAGGGTGCGGTTGAAGTAGACCAGGTAGGCCACCAGCGCCAGCGTGACAGCGGAGGACAGCACCGCGAGGATCAGCTGCTGGCCGTCGTCGGTGCAGCGGTACTGTTGGATCGCCCAGAACGTGAAACCGAAATCGAACAGAATCGCCGCGGCGATCAGCACGCGGTGAAAGTTGTAGATCGCCATGGTGATCTCCGCTACCGACGACACTGCCTCCCACCGAGACGATACTCCGGAATTATACGCCAAAATCACGTGGCGGCGTGGACGAAATTCCACTGCCTCCGTTCGTCACGGTGGAACCGGGCCGAATCGGGCGTCGGCCGCTGCCGTGACGGCAGTTGATTCGACGCGGATCCACTCCGAGATCGGGCCTCGGCCTGTCTTCGACGTCGAACGCGGGGGTTGATATCATTTCGGGCCACTCGGACTCGGTTGTACAGACATGAAAGTCGGCGTCCTCAGTGACACCCACGATCGGCTCACGACGTTTCGTCGTGCCGTCGCCCTATTCAAACGCCTGAACGTTGGCGCCCTGTTCCACGCAGGCGATTTCGTGGCGCCGTTCGCCGCGAAGCTGATCACGCCGTCGGAGTTGCCGATGCCCCTGCACTGCGTTTACGGCAACAACGACGGCGAGCGAAAGGGGCTGAAGGCCATCCTGCCGGACGTAATTGAAGGCCCGCTGCGCGTCACACTCGGCGGCAAGAAAATCGTGATGCTCCACTGGATCGAGTCGCTGGCCGCCGACGACGTGCAGTCGGCAGATGTCGTGATCACTGGGCACACACACGAGGTCGTCAACGACACGCGCAACGGAACGCTGCTGCTCAATCCGGGCGAGTGTTGCGGGTGGGTCACCGATCGCTGCACCGTCGCGGTTCTCGACATGGACACGCTGAAAGCGGACATCATTGAGGTCCACGAGTGACAGGCGCCGGCTCCATCGACATCGTTGCGGGATTGGGACATCACAACATTCTCTGAATGGAAGCGGCGCCCGTGTCCAAACGCGAAGACATCAAGACCATCCTCATCATTGGCTCCGGTCCGATCGTGATCGGCCAGGCTTGTGAGTTCGATTACTCGGGCACGCAGGCGTGCAAGGCGCTGAAGGAGGAGGCGTACCAGGTCGTGCTGGTCAACTCCAATCCCGCCACGATCATGACCGATCCGCAGTTTTCGGATCGCACCTACATCGAGCCGCTGACCTGTGAGGCCGTCACCAAGATCATCGAACAGGAGCGCGGCGGGCCATTTCATATCGACGCTCTGCTGCCGACGATCGGCGGGCAGACCGCCCTGAATATCGCGTGCCAGCTCCACGACGAAAAGGTGCTCGAGCGATTCGGCGTCGAGATGATCGGAGCCACGCGCGAAGTGATCTACCGCGCCGAGGACCGCGAACAGTTCCGCAGCATCATCGAGTCGATCGGTCTGAAGTGCCCGCGCAGCGGCATCGCCAGCTCGATCGACGACGCCTGGCAGGTGCTCGACGGGACCGGGGACGCCGAAGCGGTGGGCCTTCCGGCGATCATCCGCCCCGCGTTCACGCTCGGCGGCACCGGCGGGGGGATTGCCTACAACCGCGAAGAGTTCGAGGACACCGTGCGCCGCGGACTGGATGCCTCAATGACCCGGCAGGTGCTCATCGACCAGTCGCTGATCGGCTGGAAGGAGTTCGAGCTGGAGGTGATGCGTGACCGCGACGACAACGTCGTGATCATCTGCTCCATCGAAAACTTTGATCCGATGGGCGTGCACACGGGCGACTCGATCACCGTGGCCCCGGCGCAGACGCTGACCGACAAGGAATACCAGCGCATGCGCGACGCATCGATTGCCATCATGCGCGCGATCGGCGTGGAGACCGGTGGATCCAACATCCAGTTCGCCACCAACCCGGACACCGGGGACATGGTCGTCATCGAAATGAATCCACGCGTCAGTCGCTCGTCGGCACTGGCCTCGAAAGCCACCGGATTTCCGATCGCGAAGATCGCCGCCAAGCTCGCCGTCGGCTACACGTTGTGGGAGCTTCCCAACGACATCACGGGCAAAACGGTCGCGTGCTTCGAGCCGACGATCGACTACGTCGTCACGAAAATCCCACGCTGGACATTCGAGAAATTCCCCGAGGCCGACGAGACGCTGACCACGCAGATGAAGAGTGTCGGCGAAGCGATGAGCATCGGCCGAACGTTCAAGGAAAGCTTTCAAAAGGGTCTGCGGTCGATGGAGGTCAAGCGCTTCGGCCTTGGGCTTGACCACGACGACCAGTGGCTCAACGCCATGCGCCGCACGCAGGGCTGGCTTGAACGGGAACATCCTTCCGTCCTGGCGGCGGTGCAGAAAGTCGCGGGCGAGGCGACGGACGGTTGCACGGCCCTGGAAGCCACCGCGGCGCTGCACGGCGACCCGGCCGTGATCAGCGACCTCAGCGTTCAGAGCCTCCGCGAAATCGACGACCTGGCGAACAAGCTGGCCGAGGGTCACGGCACCGGCATCGATGCGCTGCGGGACGCGGCCTCCGGCCGCACACAGGACCCTCTCGCCGCGGCGGCATCAGGGACCGACGATGAGTGGCCCATTTCTTCAAAGAAGATTTACCGCAAACTGCACGTGCCCAGCCAGGGTCGGCCGCACTACATCCGCTACGCATTCAAGATGGGGTGGTCGGTCGATCAGGTGCACGAGGCCTCAATGATCGACCGCTGGTTCCTCGACCAGCTTCACCATCTGATCGAGTTTGAGCGCGAGTTGATCCGCTACGGATCGCTCGAGGACGTGCCGGCGCATGTGCTGCGCCGGGCGAAGCAGCTCGGCTACTCCGACCCTCAACTCGCCTGCCTCTACTGCGGCAAGATCAACACCGAAACGATCCTGACCGTCCGTCGCCACCGCAAGGCGGCGGGCATCGAGCCGGTGTACAAACTCGTGGACACCTGCGCCGCGGAATTCGAGGCGGCCACACCGTACTACTACTCGACGTATGAGGCGCCAATGCTCCGCGTTGGCAGCGACGGAGGTGCGGTGGAAACGGTGGTCGATGACGAAATCCGCGTCACCGACCGCAAGAAGGTCGTCATCCTCGGCGGGGGGCCCAACCGGATCGGGCAGGGGATCGAGTTCGACTATTGCTGCGTCCAGGCCGCGTTCGCGGCCGAGGACGAGGGCTACGAATCGGTGATGGTCAACTCGAATCCCGAGACCGTGTCGACCGACTACGACACCTCCGACCTTCTGTTCTTCGAACCGCTGACGCTGGAAGACGTCCTGAACATCTGCGAGCGACTCAACGGCGAACCGCTGGGATCCGGTCGCGGGCTTCTTCACGGCGTGATCGTGCAGTTTGGCGGACAGACGCCGCTGAACCTGGCCCACGGCCTCACGTCCGCGGGCGTACCCATCATCGGCACGGACGTCGAGTCGATCGACCTCGCTGAGGACCGGCAGCGCTTTTCCGAGCTTTGTCGTCGCCTGCAGGTTCGGCAACCGGAAAACGGCATCGCGTACAACGCCGGCGAGGCGGTTGCGGTGGCCAACAGGATTGGATATCCGGTCCTCGTGCGTCCCAGCTTTGTCCTGGGCGGTCGCGCGATGGAAACGGTCTTCGACGACGCCCAGCTGCGCCAATACATGCAGTTGGCGCTTGGCGCTAGCGACGTCCCCGATCAGCCGATCCTCGTGGACCGGTTCCTCTCCGATGCGATCGAGTGCGACGTGGACGTCGTCGCCGATTACGGTGCCGAACCGACGCACGACGGTCGAGCTGTTATTTGCGGCGTCCTGGAGCACATTGAGGAAGCGGGCGTTCACTCCGGCGACAGCGCCTGTGCTATCCCGCCCCACTCGCTGCCCGCAGCGGTCGTCGATCAGATCAAGGACCAGTCGCGACGCCTCGCCGAGGCGCTTCGTGTGAGGGGGCTGATAAACGTGCAGTATGCGATCAAACATGACAACGACGGAGGAGGCAAAGAAGACGACGAGCAATATCAGATCTACATTCTCGAAGTGAACCCGCGGGCTTCGCGGACGGTTCCTTTTGTAAGCAAGGCCTCGGGCGTGCCGTGGGCCCGGATTGCCGCGAAGGCGATGACCGGCCGTTCGCTGTACGATCTCGGGGTCACCGACGAAGTCACGCTGGATCACACTTGCGTGAAAGAATCGGTGTTTCCCTTCAACAAATTCCCCGGCGTGGATGTGATCCTGGGGCCGGAGATGCGCTCCACCGGCGAGGTCATGGGCATCGACCCGGGTTTCCCGATCGCCTTCGCCAAGAGCCAGATGGCCGCCGCCACCGTCCTGCCCACCGAGGGGAAGGTGTTCCTTTCGGTGCGCGACCGCGACAAGGCCGGCATGGTCGCGATCGCCCGCAAGCTGTGCGAGATGGGCTTCACGGTGATGACCACCGCGGGCACGCACGGCCACATGGCTGGCCACGATATCCACACTCAGCGGGTCAAGAAGATCAGCGAGGGGCGACCGAACTGCCTCGACATGATAAAAAACCGCGAAGTGGATCTGATCATCAACACGCCCACCCGCAAGGGCATCGACAGCGACGAAGGCGCCCTGCGCGCCATGGCCGTGCGCATCGGCGTGCCCTATATCACGACGACCACCGCGGCTGCGGCCGCGGTTCGAGCCATTGAAGCTCTGCGCGCCGGCACGTGGGGCGTCCGCGCGCTGCAAGACTATGTTGCCGCGATCCCCAAGCAGGTGTCGCCATGATCATCGGCATCCCCCGCGAACTGAAGGAGGATGAATATTGCGTCTCGATGCTGCCAGTAGGTGTGGAAATTATCAAGGAAGCGGCCACGAAGTGCTGTTCGAAGGTGGCGTGGGCAGCGGGTACGAAGACGAGCAGTACCGCCGCGCCGGCGGGCACATCGTCAGCGATCACGATGAGATCTTTGACCGTGCCGAACTGATCGTGAAGGTCAAAGAGCCGATCGCGAGCGAACTCGCGCTGACGCGGCCGCAGACGACCATGTTCACCTTATCTTTCACTTCGCCGCCGATCGACCGCTCACCGAAGCCTGCCTGAAGGCCGGGATCACGGCCATGGCGTACGAAACGCTCAGCGACGACAAGGTCCGTTTGCCGCTGTTGACGCCAATGAGCGAAGTCGCCGGGCGCATGAGCATCCAGGGAGGGGCCAAGTGCCTAGAGAAACCGATGATGGGCCGGGGGATCCTGCTCAGCGGCGTTCCGGGGGTGGAACCGGCCGAAACGCTGATCCTTGGCGCCGGGGTCGTGGGCTCACACGCGGCGGGACTCGGCGCTAACGTGACGATCATGGACATCAACCTCGACCGGCTGCGGTCCATCGACGAGTTGATGCCGCGAACGTGTACGAGGTCTACTCCGACCCCCACGCGATCCGAGACTTCGCCCTCAAGGCCGACCTGATCATCGGCGCCGTGCTGATCCCCGGCGGGCGCACACCGATCCTGATCCGCCGCGAGATCCCGTCCCACATGAAGCCGGGATCGGTGATCGTCGACGTCGGTATCGACCAGGGCGGGTGCGTCGAAACCAGCCGGGCCGCGACGCACCAGAATCCGACGTACGTCGTCGACGGCGTCGTGCACTACTGCGTCACAAACATGCCCGGAGCCGTCGGTCGCACGAGCACTCAGGCGCTGTGCCACGCGCCGCAAAGCTACGTGATACGCCTGGCCAACGAAGGCGCCGATCGCCTCGTGCGCGACGACCCCGGTTTCGCCGCCTCGCTGAACCTGCGCGACGGCAAAATCACCAACGCCGCCGTGGCCGAGGCGCACGGGATAGCGCGTGCGTGAGCAGGGCGCGCCGGCATGCATCGGGGTATACGCCACAGAGGACACAGAGATCACCGAGAGAGGATTGGTTCGACGCGATTCTCTTACGGATGTGTCTGACGCGTATGAGCGTCGTTTCTTGGCTGCTCGTACGCGGATTGACCTGGTGTTTCACCGTACGCTTCGTCCCATCCCATACCGCGATAGTGAAATGGGACGCTGTCCAGGGGTGAGATAGTTCCGTATCTTGACTCCAGACCACGGCAGATCATCCGGAGTAGAGTCCCCGTACGTTCAACGACGCAGGGCGCTGGCTTCTTGCCAACCCAAAGTCTGTACACCCGCAAGAGAGGCTCATCTTCAATACGCGACACCTCGACCGCAGCCCATAGATCATCAGTTCGCACAGTGAACTGGTGAATCGCCGGATGCAAGGTCGCACCTCTCCATAAGCCATACGAATGATGTTCGCCATGAACACGATAGATCACGTCGGATACTTCCGGAAGTAAATTGATGGCAGATTCGAGACATTTGGGATCAAGTTGCGCTGAAGTAGTTGTTTCCAGACCTATGCTCCACATCGGATCGCAGCCGGCCAGAAACACTGGCACCAGAGCTAGAAGCGATAAGCGATAAGCGAACCATTGGATCCGTGGGTCAACTGACGGCCTGAAAGGATCCCTCAGGAGTTGTCCCGGCGCCCCTTGAACACCCGCAAATCATCCGCCGCGCGCTCAAAAGACCATGACATTCGAGCACTCTTCCCGCTCTTCTCTGAACCCTCTGTGACCTCTGTGGCGCCCCCCACGCGACGCCTCACGACAGCGACGGCTCCAGCACACCGTGTTCGCGCATGACTTTTTCGAGCGCGGTGCGGTTCTCGTCCGCCATCGCGCACATGGGCAGGCGCAGCTCGCCAGAGTCCATGCCGGCCATGGCCATTGCGGTCTTGATCGGAATCGGGTTGGTCTCGATGAAGATCGCCTTGAATAACGGGAACAGCTCGCAATGGATCTGAGCCGCCCGGTGGAAGTCGCCGGCCAGGGCCGCGTCGGTCAGTGCCCGGGCGTGTTGCGGCATCAGGTTGCTCAGGACGCTGATCACGCCTCGACCGCCGATCGCCATCAAGGGAAGCGTGAGTGAGTCGTCTCCTGAGAGAATCGTGAACTTCTGCGGGTCGCAGAGAGACATGATCTCACTCGCCGTGTCCATCGAACCGGTTGCTTCCTTGACCCCGATGACGTTCGGGTGGGCGGCGAGACGCGCGATCGTCGCGGGCGCCAGGGCCACCGACGTTCGGCCCGGAATGTTGTAAAGGACCACCGGCAGGCCGACATCGGCAATCTTCATGAAGTGAAGAAACATCCCTTCCTGGGTCGGCTTGTTGTAGTACGGGTTGACGACCAATGCCGCATCCGCGCCGACGGAACGCGCATGCTCGGTCATCGCCAAGGCTTCGTCCGTGGCGTTCGATCCGGTGCCCGCGATCACCTTGGCGCGCCCCGCGGCCGCGTCGACGACGCACTCGATCACCTTGCGGTGCTCCTCGTGCGAAAGCGTCGGCGACTCACCGGTCGTGCCCACGGGAACCAGACCGCCGATGCCCTTGTCGATCTGAAAACGGACGTTCGCCGCGAGCCGCTCGTAGTCAACATCACCGCCGCGAAACGGCGTGATCATTGCAGTCATGACACCCTGAAGCATGAGCGCAGTTTCGTGCGTCACGTGCCAGGTGTCAAGGGAGTGCAGAGAGAAGAAAAGCAGAAAGTCGTCTTCCTCCTTTTCCCTGCTTTCTTGCTTTTCCGATTTCCTGCTTTAACTCGCCTCGCGCAAGGCGAGTATCAGCTCCACCTTGCCGATATGCTCATCGAGTTGCCGCGCAATGTCCGCGGCGCCAAGTCCCGTGTCGGCCATGGCGTAGACGCGTCCGGTCAGCGCATTGGTGGGATCGTCGATTGGATCGGATTCGACGGACGTGGCGCCCGGGTTCGTGCGCAGCGACGCGGCAACATCGCTGCCGGCGGCACCGGTGAAATCGGTGCGGGTGTCCCGTACACGGTAGGAATCCGCGGACTGCTTCAATTGCGCGATCCGGTCGTCGGCCTCGCGCAGCAGATGTTCCAGCTCGATCGACTTGGCATCAAGCTGCGTCGCGAACCGTTTGGTCAGTTGCTCGACCTCCACCATCAGTCGTTCGATGTCTCCGCGCAGCCCTCGGTGCTGGCTGGTTCGTTCGATCTGCTCCTGCGGCGTGATGCGGTTCCGCGCCTGCTGCCTGTACCGCTTGCGGTATCTGTACAGAAGCGCGACGGTTATCATCGACACGCCGCCAATGAATAGAAGGTAATGAAGCGGTGAATCGACCGCGGCCAGAAGTGTGGCAATTCCGGGCAATTCGGCATCCATGCCGGGCGCCTCCCGCGGGTCATTGGAACGGCCAAGTCGACACGGCCCGCATCACTTCAATATGGTACTTCATCGGGAGATTAAGGTCGTGTCCCGTAAGTCAGTCGTCGGCCCAAGGCAAAGCGAAAAGCCCGCAGGCAAGAAGGCCGAAGCAGGCGGCCATCTTATTGGCCTCCGATGCAGGCTGACGCCGCCCGCGGGGTTTGCAGCCTGCCGACGCCAGGCGGATTTGCGGGACACGACCTGTACCGAGGAACGACAGATGCCGGACAAGACGCACACCACACTGCACCCGTTCGTCCGCAAGGTGGCCCACGCGCTGCGGAGGCGCTGTGGCGTCCACCACGACGCGCGGATGGTCCTCGCGATCAGTGGCGGACGCGATTCGGTGGCCCTGACGGCGGCCGTCGCCGCATTGGCGCCACGGCGTGGCTGGAACCTGGTGCCAACCGTCGCTCACGTCCAGCACCACCTGCGCGACAACGGCGAAGCCGAGCAGGACGCCGCGTTCGTTGCTGCACTGGCCGAGCGCTACCGGTTGCCGGCGCGAAGGGCGGATCTGGACCTGTCGGCCTGCGGCGGCAACATGGAGGCCGTGGCACGACATCACCGTTACGCAGCGCTGACCCGGATCGCCGCGCAGGTCGGCGCCACGTTCGTGGTCACGGCCCACCACGCGGACGACCAGCTCGAAACTCTGCTGATGCGCCTGTTGCGCGGCGCGTCGGTCAAGGGCCTGGCCGCCATGGCCTGGCGCAGGCCCCTGGCCGCGAAAAGTGGCACGGCGCTGATTCGGCCGATGCTCGCCGTCGATCGCGCCCAGATCGAAGAATTTCTCAGCGATGTCGGCCAGGACTGGCGCGAAGACCGCACCAACGCGGACACGTCGCGGCTGCGCGCCCGACTGCGACAGCAGGTGTTGCCCGCTTTGCGCGACATCGACGCCCGCGCGCCGCGCCGCGCGGTGCGCCTTGCCGATCATCTACGGCAGGTCAACGGCCTGATCGAACTGGCCACGAACGAGGCGGCGCAGAGGATGCCGCAGGATGACAACGGTGCCGTTCTGGATCGCGCCACGGCGCGCGACCTGCCGCGTGTCGTGCTCGGCGCGCTTCTGCGCCGGCTGCTCGCCGAGCAGGGGGTTGGCGCCGACAGGCTCGGCGGGCGCTGCATCGGACCGATTCTCCGCGCCATCCGGGACCACAAAGGCGGGCAACGCCGGTTCAGCGTGCGACCGAGCGTCACGGTCACCGTCACGCGCGACACCGTGCGGATCGCGCGTGATTCGGATTGAAGGTAAAAACCGGTTGCGAAGCAGAAGGATCGACCGCCGTTTTCAGGGGTCGACGGCAGAATCTTCGAAGAGGTCGAGTTCGGCGACTTCAACTTCCGGATCCGATAGCTCGCTGGCCTTCAGAATCTCGCTGGAAAGCGAGTAAAGAAAATCATCGAAACGCACGCTGCGTCGGATCTGCTCGCCGTCGTGCTCCACCTGGCCAAGAAACTCGATGCCGGTCTGACCGTCGAGATGGTAGACCTTCAGGTTGCTCTGGCGATCGGGCCACTGGCCCTCGCTGACCGGCAGGGCGACGATGGACTGGTCGGCGAAGAACGACACCGCATGGTGGTTGAACTCGGCTTCGGAGTTCGTGTAGCCCAGGTCCTGGCCGAACGTCTCGACGTCGATGCGCAGCGGGTTGTCCATGTCGGTCACGTCGAACAGAGAGAGTTGCAGGCCCTGGGCCACGCCGCGGTCGTCAGCCGATCGGCCGATTCCCAGCAGGAGGTTCTCGCCGACCGGCTGGAGATAGGACGAAAAACCAGGGATCTTCAACTGGCCCCTGACGTGAGGATTGAACGGATCGCTCAAGTCGATCGAGAACAGCGGATCGACGCGGCGGAACGTCACGACGTACCCGCGGTCGCCGAGGAACCGCGCCGAGTGGATCGTCTCGGTTTCGGCCAGACCGGTCACGCTACCCACGATCTTCAACTCGCTGTCGGTCTCCTGAAGCACAAATATATTGTTGAACGGCGTGCCAATGTTCGAGCTGTCACGGTCGGTTGTGGCGACGCGCAGGAAGCCTTCGTGCTCATCCATGGAGAACTGGTTCAGTATCCACCCGGGCACCGCCCCGGTCGCCTCGAGTGGAAGATCTGGCTCGTCAAGCGCGAACTTGTACAGATGCGTTGTCGGGTCCCACGACCACGCAGTCGTCGGGTGCCAGAACGATTGCGCCGCGATATAGAGGTTTTCGGTCGTCGCATAGACGTCGCCGGTGACGCCCAGGGCCGATGTCGATACGTCCGGCCCGGCCACGTCGTCGCTGACGTCGAATTTCACCACCGAGATCATCTGTTGATCGTTGGGGATGTCGGGCACGAACAGGTTCGGCGCCGCCACCAGCAGGCCCGGCGTGTCCACGTCGTCCACGGTGGTGACGTAGTTCGGCAGCAGATCCGCCAGGTCCGTCGCGGCTAGCCGGCCGTGGTACGACTGAGCGTCCTCGTATACATTTCCACCCCGCCCGTCGACTGTCAGGATCGGTATCGGCAGGGTGAACGAGTTGTTCAGCACGACGAACACCTGATCGTCGATGGCACGGGCGTCGACGAGTCTGCCGTCGAGCGTGGTTTGCTCGACGACGTGCGGATCCGTGCGATCGGACACGTCGTAGACGGTCATGCCGACCTGCGGCTGGAGCCGGACGAAATCCGGCGCGAAGGCGACCGCCGGCCGGAAAATGCCGTTGTCGGGCCAGGGCCACGGATCGAAGTTCGAATAGACCTGGGACAGCACCGTCAGGCGATCACCGGACAGGAACATCTGCTGCGGGAAACCGTCCACGTCCACGCGACCCACGACGCTCAAATCCTCGACCGGCCATGCGTCGATGATGAGCAGTTGCCCCTGCGAGAGCGTGTAGATGAATTCGCCGTCATTTTTGATCAGGTCCGGCTCATCGACGCCGTCGACCTGGTTGTTCGTCCGGGAAACGTCCGCGGCATCTTCCTCGAACACGTTGGCCATGGCGATTTCGATTGCGCCGCCGGGGACCGGTTCGATGACCTGTTCGACCCACGGAAGTCCGCCGCGCCAGAACGGGCCGGGATCCGATTGGCCGAACAGGTGGCCCCATCGGTCCATAGCCTGCTCCACCAGCCAGTCGTGAAGTTCGCTGTCGGATCCGACTCGATGAATCGGGTTGGAATAGCCGTCACCGAAAAGCTTGTCGCGCCGCGCGCCGCGGACGATGTCGACATCCGGCTGGCCGTAGATCACGTCGGAACCGCCGCCGCCGTTAATCCGGTCGGCCCCAGGACCGCCATGCATTTCGTCCGTGCCGCCGCCGCCTTTGATCTTGTCGTCGCCGGCGCCGCCTTTGATCTTGTCGTCGCCGGCGCCGCCGAAGATCATGTCGGCCCCGTCGGCGCCGATCAGCTCGTCATCGCCCTTGCCGCCGAGGATCTTGACCGGGATCGGCCCGTCGGAAGAAATAATGTCGACGTGGACGACGTCGTCGCCTTTACCGGCGATCACCTTGATGAGGCGCAGATCCGATGCGCGGCGCGTGTCGATCGCCTCGCCGTTGATCGTCGCGGTCAGGACGTCCGGATCGTCCACCGGATTCGGCTGATCGATGACGATCACGTCCGCGGTATTGGATCGATCCTGGTCGCCGCGGATCACCCACACGTCACCGCTCGCGGCACTGAACAGGATACGCGGCTCGAGCGCCTCGATGAGGCCCGGCGCGGGTGACTCGGGCGAACGGCGACGGAGTGTCGCGGCACGGTGGCGTCGTTTCGATCTCCAGCTTCTGCGGCGACGTGACCGGTGCGTCATCGGCGTCCAACTCTTCTACAGGCGTGGTGGGTGCTCTCAACTCCCGGCTTTGATTGTCTCCCGCGAATCCCCCCGGCGTCGGCCGTCACCCGTTGCGGGTGGGTGCATTTGTGCATTTATTATACCCCAGCCACGGGCAGGGCACGCGGTGTGCGGCGAAGAACGCGCATTTGGCCGGGCTTTGCGTCGGATCTGAGGGCTGCGCGGGCTTTTCATGGCGCCGAGTCGGTGCTCACGGGGCCGATCAGGCGGGTCGCCGGATACGGTCGTGACGTGCGCCGCCCGGACGTTCGTCCGATAAGGTTCGGCGCGCCGTGAGCAGAACGGTCGCGGACATGCTTTTCGTCTTTCCAATCGTGATGATCAGTCCGAATCGGCGTCCCGTTCCCAGCCGATGGTCGCCGCGTCCCCCCAGAGCATCTCGAGGTCGTAGTGTGCCCGCGTCGCGGGCTCGAACAGGTGGATCACCGCATCGACAAAGTCGAGCACGACCCACGTTGACGAACCGTCCGACTCGCGACCGTAGCGGTCCAGATTCACGGCCGCCGCCAGGTCCTCGACCTCGCCGGCCACGCCCAGGATCTGTCGATCCGACGTTCCGGAGGCGATGACGATGTAGTCGGTCAGGTCGGACAGGCCGCGCACATCGAGGACCATCACATTCTGAAAGTGGCGGTCCTCAAGATGACGCGCGGCGTCGAGCACGAAACGCAGCACCTGTTGCGCGCCTTCGGGGCCGCCGCGCCGCAATGTGCGATCTTCCTCGACGTCCGTCAGGCCCAGCGCCATCCTGTCGCGGTCGTGTCCGGTGGGCATTGGAGCGGTTTCACCTCACACGTAACGTCCTGATCTGGCTACAACTGCGCCTGGCTTTGTCGTGCTGTATCGACGACCCGAAGCGGGGTCGCCTGCTTCGCCCTCCGCGCCATACTTGTTTCGCCGACGCTCAAGACGCTACGCGCAAGGCGAAAACGCTCCGGCGTCATCAACCCAGGCCGATCATGCCGGAGATGTAGGGCGAAAACTTGACGATCAGTCCCGCGAAGACGACCGACACGACGCTGATGAGCTTGATCAGGATGTTCAAAGACGGGCCGGACGTATCCTTGAATGGATCGCCCACCGTGTCGCCGACGACGCCGGCCTTGTGCGCGTCGGAACCCTTGCCTCCGAACTTGCCGGTCTCGATCAACTTCTTGGCGTTGTCCCAGGCGCCGCCGGCATTGGCCATGAAGATCGCCACCGCGAAACCGCTCACCAGGGCGCCGGCGAGCATCCCCATGACGCCGGCCACGCCCAGAATCAGGCCCACCACGATGGGCACGACGACGGCCATCAGCGCCGGCACGATCATCTCCTTCTGGGCGCCCGCGGTGCTGATGGCCACGCAGTTGGCGTAGTCGGGGTAGCTGTGGCCGTCGCTCTGGACCTCGTAAGGCCACTTCATCGGGTCGGCGATGTCGGCGTCGCTCATCCCCTGCTTCTTGAACGCCCCCTTCATGATTTCGAACTGGCGCCGGCACTCCATCATCATGCTGTACGCGGCGCGTCCCACGGCTTGCATCGTCAGCGCGCAGAAAACGAACACGAGCATGACGCCGATGAATAGGCCGCAAAGCACGCGCGGCTCCATGAGCGTCACGTTGTAGTACTCGAGAATCTGCGGCAGCGTCGCGGTCTTCACCGCCACGACCTGCCCGCCGCTGACCGTGATCGTTTCATGCTGCTGGCTCAGCGCCGACTGCACCGTAATGACATACGCCGCAAGAAGGGCCAGCGCCGTCAACGCGGCCGAGCCGATCGCGAAACCCTTGCCCGTCGCGGCCGTCGTGTTGCCCAGCGAGTCGAGCATGTCGGTCCGCTCGCGCACGAACGGCTCCTGGTGGGTCATTTCGGCGTTGCCGCCGGCGTTGTCGGCGATCGGCCCGTAGGCATCGGTGGCCAGCGTGATCGCCAGCGTGGAAAGCATGCCCACGGCCGCAATGCCGACGCCGAAGACGCCCATCAGGAACACCTCGTTGCCGCCGGCGCAGTTGAAGGAGACAAGAATCGCCACGACCACGCAGAGCAGTGGAATCCAGGTGGAGATCATGCCCTCGGCAACGCCGGCGATGATGACGGTGGCCGGTCCGGTCTGGGCCTGCTCGCAGATGTTCTTCGTAGGCTTGTGTTCGTAGCTGGTGTAGTACTCGGTACCCCAGGCGATCACGAGGCCGGACACAAGGCCGGCGACGATCGCCACCCAGATGCCCCATGGGCTGAACACCGCCGATCCGTCGGCGTGCTGGATGCCGCCGAGCAGGCCGTTGAGCATGAACGCGGCGGCGATGACGATCAGCAGCGAGCTGAACCAGACGCCCGAGTGCAGGCTCTTGAGCAGTTGTGCCATCGACGCGCCCTCGCGCGTGCGGACGACGAAGATCGCGATGATCGACGCGATGATGCCCATGCCGGCGAGCACCGGCGGAACGACGATCAGGCGCAGGGCGTCGGCGGTGTCCAGCTGGAGCCGGAAGGCCGCGGCGGCCGCCAGGGCCATCGAGGCAAGGATCGACCCGTAGTAGGACTCGTAGAGGTCGGCGCCCATGCCCGCCACGTCGCCGACGTTGTCGCCGACGTTGTCGGCGATGGTCGCGGGGTTGCGGGCATCGTCTTCGGGGATCCCCGCCTCCACCTTGCCGACGAGGTCCGCGCCGACGTCCGCCGCCTTGGTGTAGATGCCGCCACCGACACGCGCGAACAGCGCCTGCAGCGAGGCGCCCATCGCGAAACTGAGGGTGATCGTCGTGACCGTCACCAGGCTGTCGACCTCAAAGACCTGGGTCAGCAGGAAGAACCAGACGGACACGTCGAGCAGCGCCATGCCGGTCACGCACAGGCCCATGACGGCCCCGGCCCTGAAGGCCACGCGTAACCCGTCATTGAGTGAGTTTTTCGCGGCGTGCGTCGTGCGCGCCGAAGCGTTCGTTGCCGTACGCATCCCGAAGAACCCGCAAAGACCCGACAGCAGGCCGGCGATCGGCACGCCGATCGCGCTCTGCCAGGGCTGCAGATTCAACCCGAATCCGATGATCAGCAGGACGATGACCAGGGCAACGAATACCATCGCGACGATCTTGTACTGCCGGCGCAGGTACGCGTAAGCACCATCGCGCACCGCCTGGGCGATGCGGATCATGTTTTCGTCGCCCTCGCTGTTGGCCATCAGTCCCTTGTAGAACACGACCGCCATGATCAGCGCGAGGATAGCAGCGACCGGAGCCAGGAAATAGACCGCGGGAAGCGCTTTATCGCCGGTCGCCGCCGCGGCCAGGGCGGGAAATAGAAACGGCAGCAGCATCGCCGCAGGCTGGGCCCGCCGGCCGATTGACGGTTGTTCGTTCGTTTTCTCACTGTGCATTGCTAATGTCCTTCCGATCCGTAACGTCCGGCTCCGGCTGCGATATCGAGTAGCGCGATGTCGATGCCACAAGCCGATTTAAAGAGCGAGCCCGGTCTCCACCGATGGTCCGGCGACATCATCGGCACATCGATTCGTATCAAGGAGAATCCGGGAAGAGGTCCTGATCGTACGCGGAATCCCGCGGAGTCCAGGAATACCCGTGGAATCCAAGGTGGCGCCGGCGCTCGGCCGGCTAGTCAATGCGACCGCCTCTGCGGTGGTCGCTGCTGTCGCTGCTCGCTCAAGGGCAACTGGGACATCTGGATCCGCTTGATGCTCTTGCGCAGGGCCCGCTGCTTTTTCTCCGAGGGTTTTTCGTAGTAGGCCCGACGCTTCATGTCCTTCGTCAGGCCTTCCTTCTCGCATAGTTTCTTGAATCGGCGGAGCATCTGTTCCGCCGATTCGCCGCCGCGTGCCTTGATCCGAATTGGCATAACCGCTCCTTCCGGGTGACCGAGCCGGGGGACCCATCCGCGGTGGTTCGCACATGGATCACCCCTCGACGCGCTACCGAGCGTGCCGAGCCGAGTATTCTGACCCCTGCGGCCTTCCATGGCAAATCGGCGATTTGCCGGTCGCCGGTTGACCGGTTCGCCCGGTCGACGCAGGACCAGCCGGCCCCGACGTCCGATGGGGCCGCCAGGGCCCGGTCATCGATCGGCCCAGGCGGTCGCTCGGGCTATAGAGCGGTCTGCCCCCCACCGTAGTGTCCTGAGCCGCCTGTCCCGACGTTCGTCGGGATCGCCCAGAGGCGGACTTCGCCGACGCTCAAAGCACTACGGTTGGGGCGAGAACGCTCTCAGCTCGCCCAAATATCGCATCCAGCGTGCCTGCACGGCATCGATGGGGCCGAACGAGTCGGTAAACCAGCGCCGCAGTGCATCACCGCCCTCTACGGGCTTGGTCGCGTACGACCTGAACGATTGCATGAGCTGCGGGCGGTGATGCTCAAACAGATAGCGAAAGAGGCCCCAAGCCTCGGCGTACAGAAGATTCCGATGCGCTTCTGCGGCCTTCCGTGGATCGACGATCACGACGAACTGCTCCAGCGGCACCATCTCGTTGCGCCGGACCGCGGACCGCAGCACCGTCCGACGCGCGGGGTTGTCGAAGCCCAGGCCGAATGGCCGGTTCAGGTCCTGAGCCTCGAAGTTCGTGGCAAGACCCTCGACCATCCAGAACGGGTACGCGAGGCCGCGTTGCTGCAGGCCGCTGTTGAAGGCCAACTGGTGGACGGCCTCGTGCGTGGCTTTCGACGCGTTGGCCCGCTCGACGACCAGCCACTGCGTTCGATGCAGGCTGTCCAATTGCCTTTGCAGCGTCCGGATTCGAGCGTCCAGATTCGCCCGTTCGACCGGCCGCACCGGTGCGTGCATGCCTTGGAGGCGCAGGTAGAGTTGATCGAGCTGGGTCTGCCGGCCGCGCAGCTGGGCGGCGAGCTTTCGTAGTGGCTCGGCCGTCGCGTCGTTGTAGAACGCGATGCGGTTCGTGCCGGACGAATAGTAGCCGTTGGGCCAATGCTCCGTGAGCTGATCGGTCGTTCGGGCGTACTCGACGAACCGGGCCCGGTCGTGCAGCAGGATGCACACCAGTCGATGCCGTAGCGGGCGCACCGGCCAGCCGACCTCGTGCATCATCCCGTAGAACTGGTTGTACGACTTTTCAAGCAGTCGCCCCCGCTGGATCGCCCAGTCTCGTTGCCTGTCGAAGAACACCAGGAAATGATCGGTCGCGTGCAACGAGAATTTCGGCCCCAGCTCCTGGAGAATCCGGTGGCGGCGCTGGGGCTCATCGCGAAGCGGCGGGCTTTCTGCCCGGCCGACCGAAGCGGCAAGACTCACCGTTGCGATCAGCATTACTGAAGTTTTCTGGTTCATCACGACCTTACGGCAGTCACGGATGACTGAATGGTTCCTGCGCAACGCGGCGCGAAACAAAGTAACCCGAAGCGCAAATCAGGGAGCATTTTCTCGGCAGTCCAGGGTTTTCCACGGCAATGATGTGGTATGATAGCGGCCGATCGGCGGGG